>CAZOUZ010000076.1:6389-8646 GCA_964583115.1 uncultured Dehalococcoidales bacterium | reverse complement strand
ACCCGCTCACCGCCACCCATCTCACTCACCTTCTCGCGGCGTTTTTTCAAATCAGCAAGCTGTTTCTTCTTCATCTCAGTATCTTCAGACATCTGCCCTCCGCCAACTCGATAAGTGCAATCTTTCCAATGCCTCAAACCCGCAAACCCGCGAAACTCCCGTTAATCTTCCTTACCCCAGCTTTGCATGATTTCCTTTATGCGCCGGGCAAGCTCGGGACTGTTACGTAAACGTTCGATGAATACGGGGCAACCCTCCAGCAGCGAATTCTGCGCGGCGGTCGCCATATTTGATAAAAGGTTTTGCATACCGAGGTCAACCTGCGGCGAAGCTTCCGCCCCCGGCGTTGCCTGCTCCATCTGCCGGCGTATATCCTCGGCGGAAAATTTCATCGGGGATACACAGGTCTTATACCAGGGGCACTCCTTGCACTGGACCACCCCGTATGCCTCATTTAAAATATCACTCATATTCCAGCCTCCTGCTGTGCTACCATTGCTATCTAAGAGAACGAGAGCCCGATTTAATTATGGAACAATCTCTGCGAGGTATCTCTCGATGCTTTCCTTGCTCGGGAAAGCGCCGACGACCTTACCCTGAATTATACCATTTTTATCTATAAAGAAGGTAGTCGGAATACCGGTGATGTTATACTGCTCAGCCACCGCCCTGCGGGTATCCAGCAGCACCGGCAGGGAAAGCTCATAGTGCTGCATAAACCCGTTAGCCTGGGAAGCCGGGTCGCCTATATTAACAGCCAGTACAACGAGCCCTTCAGCCGACCGTTCCTTGTATATCTCCTGTAAATAAGGCATTTCACCGACACATGGTCCGCACCAGGTTGCCCAGAAGTTAAGCAACACCGGCTTACCGCGAAAGGAACTTAAAGAAACGGTTTTCCCATCGAGACTTTGAAGTTGAAAATCGGACGCCCGTTCGCCTTCTCTGACCCCGGACGACGCTGAGCCGACATCGCAACCGGCCAGCATAATCGCCAGGGCAAGCATTATTAGTGCAATTACCTTACCCATAATCAGTCCCCTTCCAGGTTTACTCTAAATTGCGCTCAAAAGCATAAGCTTATTGGTCAGGATAAGCACGCCCACCACTATCAGCAGCACGCCGCTTATTACGTAAATCCAGCTTGAATAACGGTTAAATTTTCTTAATAACGGTACGATAAAGTCGAAGGCTGCCCCCATTATCAGAAAGGGAAGCCCCAGGCCCAGGGAATATATCAAAAGCAGATAGGTGCCGCGTAACACCGTTCCCGAGCTGCCGGCAAGAGACAGGATAGCCGTAATTTGCCAGCCGAGACAGGGTGTCCAGGCAAGAGAAAATATGCTGCCGGTAAGCAATGAGCGCAGGTAGCCGGAGGTGGAACCCAGCGATATGTTCAGACGCTTTTCATAGTTGAGCCAGGGTATCTTCTGGGCAGCCAGCATCAATAACCCGAAGGCTATCAGCAAACCGCCGACTATCTGGCGGATTACCGTCGAGTAGGAGACAAGAACAGACCCGATAAGTCCGGCGCCGGCTCCCCAGAGGCTGAAAATTGCGGCAAACCCGATTACGAAACTGAGGGAATGCAGAAATACCGGCAGGCGCTTCTGTTTAACACCGGCATCGAATATCTCAGGACCAGCAAGACTTGCCAGATAGACCGGCGCCAGCGGCAGGACGCAGGGCGACAGAAATCCCGCCAGCCCGGCGACGAAGGCGATACCGGAAGCAGCTAAAAGCGAAACATTCTCAATCATCAATACCAACAGTTACATTTATGCTAATTGATTTGACATCCAATATCAAGTCAGGCGGTAACTGTTAGTATTGAAAACCACGGTTAGAGATATCCGCTGAACATTTCTCTGCTCTTATAGACCGGATAAGGACTACTATCGATACAGGTTATTCAGGGTTTCTTGTAACGGCGCAATATAGCTTTTACTCTGGCGGCTAGCTCGCTCCTGCCGAAAGGCCTCCTGAGATATAAGTCCGCCCCTACCTGCACCGTTTTTACCCAGGCGTTCTCGCTGGCATCCTTGCCCAGTATTATGACAGGTATGCCGAGTTTCAGATGCAGCTTACGGCACACATCCCAGCTATCCGTAGATTTCGATTCCACATTCAAAATTACAATGTCGGGCTGGGACTTATCCAGTCCCCGCGTTGCCTGAGAAATATCCGGGACACTTGTCACGTTAAATTCGTTTTTGTCTAAAGCTGAAGTCAGGTCTTCCTCAAGACCAGGTCTGCC
>CAZOUZ010000076.1:0-6289 GCA_964583115.1 uncultured Dehalococcoidales bacterium | reverse complement strand
TCCAGGTCCGACTGGCGATTTATGTTGAAGAAAGATAAAAGCTGAGGGTCTAACTTCTCGCTTTCCGCCCGTTCGATATATCTGACCCTTATTTTTTTCAGTAAAGAGTGGACTTTCAACTGGTTATTCTCCAGTTGTGTTTTCATATTGTCCAGGCAGTCTCTTGAATATATGGCATGGAGCGGCTCCACCATTCCGTCATCCAGCCGGGGGACGACGGCGTCGTAGCCATCGGATATCTCTACCATATACCGCAGCAGTGCGGTATTAAGAAAAGGCATATCGCAGGCAACCACGATGCTGTGCAAAGACCGGGAAGCCAGCAGGCCGGTATATATTCCTCCCAGGGGGCCATAGTGGGGGTAGCGGTCCGGCAGGATTTCAGCCTCAAAGGCTAACGGCAGGTCAAACTGCTTCGGTGAGGCTACTATTATCAGGTGGTCGGACAGCGGTTTGAGTCGTTCGACGACACGCTCAATAAGCGTTTTACCGTCAATTGCCTCCAGAGCTTTATTTCTGCCCAGCCGCAGGTTTTTTCCGCCGGCCAGAATAATCGATGTTACCTTCATAATAACTTAAGGGCACACGGCTTGCTAAGGTTATTTTACCACCAGGGCAGCATAAACTTCTACCTTGAGAAAGAGGGGTGAAAATTCGCCCGGCTTTCCGGAACGGGCTGTTTAGAGTTCTCCCAGAGACCCGACGAGTTTCCAGGTAATGATTTCACAGAGTACAATCATATCCTCGGTCGAGAGGTAATCGGTAACGGTAGCGTCGAACAGTATGTTCCCTTCAGGGGGAAACTCGTCATCACCCTGCCACAGGACAAAGGTCACGGGCACATATTTGAAAGCGTCGATAGTTACCGAGGTATCCCCGTAATCCGCTTTATAGCCGCCGAGTTTTTTGCCGGTCTCCAGAAGAAGCCCGGGTTCTTTGCCGAAATACTTTACAAGGGGACTCGTAGTCCTTTTGGCAAAGGTAGGCAGGTAAACTTTTCCTTCCGGCAATTCCCTGAAGGTAATCAGGTTGTTGGAAACAGGAGTGCCCTTCGCCGAGAGGAAATAGTGAAGTATCAGCACCTTCTCCCTGATGGGGACTTCCCCGGTGCTGTCCGCCGGTGAAATCCCGATATCGGGAAGGCTTATTGTATAAGGCTGGCCCAGGTAGCGGATGGTAATTACCTGCCCGGAGTCTTTTAGCTGGTATTGAGCGCCGCTTCTCCGGCACTGCTGCTCGATATCTTTTATCTCCGCCAGCGTTTCGCAGGCGAGCTTATAAGCAAGATTATAGGCATATTCGTAGTTTTTCTGCTCCGGTACTGTGAAACGCCTCTTTTCCATCCTGCGACCCGGTCCCGGCTAAAACCCTGCGGCGTCCAGTATTTGCGGGACCTTTTTCTCCCAGCCGATAGCCATGATATGCACTCCCTGGCAGATATTCATATCCTTAAGCTGCTTAATCAGGTCGGCGGCTATCCGTATACCGGTCTCCGTCTTATTTTCGGCATCAGCCATCTGCTTAATCAGGTCCTCAGGGACAAAGACACCGGCGACATTCTTATTCATAAACCGCGCCATATTCGCCGATTTCAAGGGTATTACCCCGGCCAGGACAGGGACATTGAAACCTTCCACCCGTTTCATAAATTTAGCGAAGCTTTCGGCGTCATAGATTGCCTGGGTCTGGAAGAATTTAGCGCCGGCGTTTACTTTCTTCTCCATTTTCAGGATTTGCAGTTCAAGGCTAGCCTCGGTATCCGCCCCCGGGTTCACCACGGCGCCGGAGAAGAAACTCGGGTTCCCCTGGAGTTCGTTCCCGTTCATATCATAGCCTTCGTTTAATTTGTTAATCACCCAGAGGAGCTGCACCGAGTCGATATCGTACACCTGCATAGCCTGAGGATGGTCACCGAGCGAAGGCAGGTCGCCGGTGATAGCCAGGACATTCTCAATTCCCAGAACAGAAGCGCTCAACAGGTCCGACTGCAGCGCTATCCGGTTTCTATCGCGGCAGGTCATCTGGTAGATGGGTTCAAGACCCCTCTCTTTGAGCAGGTAGGAAACAGCCATCGAGCCGAGCCTCATCACCGAGCTCTGCTGGTCGGTCACATTGGCTGCGTCCACCTTTCCCCGCAGGACCTCAGCCGCCTCTTTTACCTCTACGGTGTCAGTCCCTTTCAGCGGACCCACCTCACAGGTAACGACAAACTTTCCACCCTCTAAAGCTGATTTAAAGCTCATTTAAAGCGCTCTCCTCCTCGTCAGTTCGTTCCAGCGCCCATTTGGATGTAGCCATCATTCTAACATCCGGCGTCATCCGGGAGTAATCTTTAGGGACGACAAATTTTTTCAGTTTATCCGTCTGGTTCAAGGCTTTCAGTCTATTATAAATCAATTCCCAGCCGCAGTCCCTCTCCGGGTCAAGCTCGCACTTTCCATGGGATGCCCCGCCGCACTGCCCGTTGGTCAAGCCCTTCGTGCAGGCGGTCAACGGGCATATACCGCCGGTGTAATCAAGCAGACATTCACCGCATTCCACACACCTTTCACTGCCCTTCCACTCACCCCTGCTTCCGCCAAGATTAACGGTATCGCAAGCCGGATGGCAGACCTTATTTACCGAGGCAGCTACCGCCTGGACACCGATACCGCAGGTCATCACCAGTATCGAATCCGCCGCCTTGATTTGCTCTACCCTTGTCTTCAGCCTTGACTTTACCAGCGCCTTCTCGCATAGAAAATCAATAACGAGGCTGCCGGTAATATTTTTACCTGCTTCCTTCAGCTTGGCTTTCATTTCCTCCACCTGCTCGGGACCACCGGTCCCCGACGCCTGAGCACAACCGTTGCACCCCAAAATGAAGATATCGCTTTCTCCGTCTAAATAACCCAGTATCTCTTCAAACGGTTTTTGCTTCGAAAGGATCATCTCTCCTCCTAATACGTTCAGCCAAACCGGAACAGGCTAAAATCCTGTTATAAAGTCGGTTAGTGGATAGCACAGGCAAGACAGGGGTCAAAGGAACGGACAATTCTAACTATCTCAAAAGGATTGTCTTTATCTCTTATCTTTGTGCCCATAATAGCCTGTTCGATAGGACCCGGGTTTCCACTGTCATCCCTCGGGGAAGCGTTCCAGGTAGTAGGCACGACACACTGATAGTTGGCTATTTTCTGCCCCTTTATCTCTATCCAGTGGCCCAGAGCGCCTCTGGCAGCTTCGACTATGCCGAATCCCCTGGCTTCATCAGGGATTTCATACTCCACATAGGTCGGCTCACCCGGTTTTATCTCCAGAAGCCACTTCTCCAGGTTATCGGCAGTAAATTTAGCCGACAGAGCCCGCGCCAGGTGGCGGCCCATAACGGAGAAGAGTGCCGAAGGCGGCGCTTTCAACTGGGCCAGCGAAGACTCGACGAGTTTCTTCATTTCGGGGTCGCCGTTAGCATAGTTTACAGCCACCCTTGCCAGCGGACCGACTTCGTAAACCTTGCCGTCATATCTGGGCGCCTTTACCCATGAATAGGCGTCGTCTTTGCCGTACTGCGGCCTGGTCTCCCCTTCCGAAGGATGACGGCCTGTCGAGGAATTTTCATACCAGGAATACATTACATTCTCGTTTATTTTGGATATATCCAGTTTCCCCGGCTTGAGGTCAGAAGAGACGACTCCCTGGCTGAAAAGCCTTTTCCTCGTCGTATAATCCGGGCTGTTACCTTCCAGGTCATAGCCACCGTAAGACAGGAGGTTCCGGCAGCCGCTGCCAATCTCGCAGTAATCGGAGTAGACACCGGCGACAGCCAGCACGTCGGGAATATAGGTATTGTTAATAAATTCCTGCAATCTTCTCAGTTTCCAGAGAAAAGCGGTTATCATATCCACCGTAGGGGTGATGGTAACTCCACCGGGTACAATGCCGACACTATGAGGGATTTTCCCGCTGAGGAGGCTGACCATCTCATGCCCCACACGCCTGATTTCAAGCGCCTCGATATAGTGAGCCGATGCCATCTGGTTTATCTCGGGCGGGAGGCGATAATCGCCTTCGTAACGCGGGACAAAGGGTCCAAGCTCACCCCGGACAATAAAATCTTTCACCGAATTAAGGGCGGCATCCCCACCCTCATATTTAGCAACGTCGGTCACATCCACGTAGTCAAGAGCAGCAAGGTGATAGAAATGGAGGATATGGTCCTGGACAACGTGCGCTCCCTGGATTAAGTTACGGATGATTCGAGCATTATCAGGTATCTTGTCGCTGATGCCGAAGGCGCTATCCAGGTTCAAAGCAGCAGCCATGCCGTGAGATTGAGGGCAGACTCCGCAAATCCTCTGGGTTATTACCTGGGCGTCCCTCGGGTCTCTGCCTCCCAGAATGAGTTCCAGCCCGCGGAAGAGGTTTCCGGTGCTGCGCGCATCCTTAACTACCCCGTCCTCAACGGTTGTTTCAACTTTCAGATGCCCTTCAATCCTGGTTATCGGGTCAATTACTATCTTGCTCACTGCTTGTCCTCCTTGCCGGGCAGCCAGCAGGCGCCGATTACCGGCAAATCCACATCCTGAAGTTTCTCATAGAAGGGCGAGGTACCGTCAATGAATTCGGGTTGGGTGCAGCCGTTACACGGAGCGCCGGCGCCAATAACCCAGTTGGTCCCGTTATTCCAGCGCCTTGTCGGGCAGTCCGCATAGGTGATAGGCCCTTTACAACCAAGCTCGTATAAACATCCCTCGTCACCGAACTTCTTGGCGAATTTACCTTCATCAAAGTAAGCCCGGCGCGGGCAGTTCTCATGAATCAATTTGCCGTAATAAGCCAGCGGTCTCAGGTTATCATCAAGGTCATCAGCCGCCGGCAGTCCGTTTAATAATATACCGGCTACCGTTCCCACAAACCAGTCCGGGTGAGGGGGGCAACCGGGAATGTTTACCAGTGGCGTCTTTATACCCTTGGCATCCAGCACTTCCCTCACCGGCTTGCAGTTGCTGGGATTAGGAGCTCCCGCAGGTATACCGCCGAAGGAGGCGCAGGTGCCAACCGCCAGTACCGCCAGCGCATCACGGGCCAGTTCCTCCAGCCTGGTTTCCATGGTAACCGGCTTACCATCGCGCTCTCCCATGACACAGTAATTAGCATGGTCACCCACAGGAATAGCGCCGTCAACAGCCAGGATATAAGCACCTTTCTTATCTTCAGCCGTACTTTCCAGTGCCTCAATTGCCAGGCTTCCAGAAGCAGCCATAATCGTCTGGTGAAAGCGAAGATTGATATGGACTCCGGGAATCACTTCATCAACAAGAAGGTTTTTTATCGTCGGGCTGGCTGTGTTTAAGAGCGAAACACTGCAGCCGGTGCATCCCGATGCCGCCAGCCATACTAATGGAATTTCCTTTGCCATTCAACACCCCTCTTCTTCCCCGCAGTTTGATACTACACCTCAAGCCAGGAATGGGAATAGAGCGAATTTCCAGTGAGCACTCTGACCGTTTTTGCGTAGTCCTGTTCTTTTTTGCTCAGCGAAGAGAGGTCAGGCATATCGCCGTCCATTACCCGATGCACAATGTCCACAATTTCCGGCATCTCACCCCTGGCGAGTTTCACAAGCTCAACGTCAAAGATATCGACAATGGCCGAGTAAAGTCCGTACCTCATCAACATTATCATGTAAGTCCTGTTGAGCATAGGCCTGAGGTCGTTCGGCGTGCCGTTGGAAATATTCGATAGCCCTACCGTAGATTTACAGCCGGGAGCAACATCACCCAGCATTGCCATAAACTCAACGCTTGACTTGACCTGGTTTATCTCCACCGATACCGGACTGACTATGGGGTCTATCCAGATATTCTCGGCAGGAATATCCAGTTCACTGGCCCTGTAGACGATGTCAACAGCGTGCATGCACCTTTCGTTGGCATCCCGCGGCATTCCGTCCACTCCCCACAACAGTCCAATCATATCGGCACTGTACTGCGAAACCAGAGGCAGTTCCGATTCCAACCTGTCCGGTTGAAGGGAGATAGAGTTTATCAATGCCTTACTTTTACAGGTTTTCAGACCGGCTTCCATAGCCACCGGATTCGTCGTATCCAGCGACAAAGGCAGGTCAGAAACCTCCTGCACCGTATTTACCACCCAGTCCATCAGCTCATCCCCTTTTTTCCGGGCGGGTCCGATATTGACATCGAGGTAGTCTGCGCCTGCTTCAGCCTCAGCCTTCGCCATATCCTGGATAGGCTTGGCGACTCTCTCCCTCATTGCCGGGCCAAGAGTCTGAGACATGATATTGATG
>CAZOUZ010000075.1:0-8664 GCA_964583115.1 uncultured Dehalococcoidales bacterium | reverse complement strand
ATCCCGATGAATGCTGGTATGGCGGCTGCTGTGTCAACGATTGTCCCCGCCCCGGAGCTATAAACTTCAACTGGCCGGTGCAGCAGCGAGCTTACTGGAAAGACAAGGCCACAGGTAAGGTCTTAAGGGACAGTTATTAACGCCGGGATTGCTATTCCATAGGTGTTTTTTACCTTCTTGCAGCAAGTAAGTTGGTTTGGGCAGTTTATTTTTATCAAACGTCACTTTTTTGTAGGAGTTATTTTTTTCCTCACTTTTTATTAATGCCCGGCATATGCGCTCTCTTTGTTCAAATCTTCGGGGGAATAAAACCTAGAACTTGATGGGTTCGAGGCCGGCTTCGAGGCGGGCGTCGTTAATGTGGATCTTGACGCCTTCGTCGAGGGACATGCACTCGAAGCCGAAGTCTTCCTTTGCCGCTTTGGAGCTGACGTTGAGCGGTTTCATCCCTGCGCCGAATGGGGACGGCTTGTCGCCGAACTCGATGACGGCGTCCGGGAGGTATTTCTTGACCGTCGCGGCCAGGTCGCGGAAGTTAATTAAAGGCGTGCCGACGTTATAGGCCGGGCGCGGCGAGGATTTCGCCTTCATCAGGGTAGTAGTGAAGATACCGAGGTCGTCGGCAGTGACCAGCGACATCGACATATCGCCGTTGAACTCCATCTTGTAGGGTTTACCCACCGCAGCTACCGAGGGCATATCCGACCACATCTGGGCGGGTGATTTACCGCCGTGGCCGTAGCCGATAGTGGGGCGAACGCCGGTGAAATTAATGCCGTATTTCTCGTGATACTGGGCGGCGATAATCTCGGCAAAGACCTTGGCAACGGCGTAGGAGCTGTTGGGGGAGAGGAGCACGTCTTCACCAATCTCGTCGCCGTAGAGGTCGGCCGGGCCGTAGACGGTCATCGAGCTGGCGTAGACCACGCGGTTCGCATCGATGAGACGGGCCGCCTCGAATGCATTGCACATGCCGAGCATGTTGACCTTGGTACTGAGACGTGGGTTGCTACTGAGCTCCTGGAGACTCATCACGAACGCCCAGTTCACAATGCCGTCTATCTTGCAGATTTTGGCGGCGTTCAGGATGTCTTCGAGTTCGGCAACAGTACCGCGGACGAAATGGAACTTGTCCTTCCAGGACTCAATCTGCTTCAGCGCCCAGTCTGGCGGTGGGGCGATGTCCATCGAGACAACGTTCTCGATATCTTTGTCCTCCAGCATATGCAGGACCGTCTTCCTCCCGAACATCCCACTGCCGCCCAAAACCATGATATTCATTTACTTTCCTCCTTGTGAATTATGTTTATTAAAGATGCACAAGCAAGAGTAACAACGATGGCGTCATCCACCGTCATGTGATTTAACGGTCCAACTGGTACCCCCTTGTCCCTACTTGTGGTGAAAAGTTCGTTAGCAAAAATGCTAGCAATATTGAATTAAACGTTATTTAAGCATTTCCTTTACAGCAGCTATTGCGGCATCTTTATCATAGCCGTACTTTGCGCGCTGCTCCGGACCGCTGCCGAAGCCTGCATATACCTGTGGAATGCCGAGACGCTTGAATTTCTTCGGATACACGCCGCTGTCCACGAATACGTCTGCGATTGTGCTTGCAAGCCCGCCTTCCATCAGATGGTCCTCAAGAACCAGGATGTTTCCGGTCTCCTTTGCTGCCTGGAGAATCAGGTCTTTGTCCACAGGTTTGATGGAATACATGTCAATGACACGTACATCGATTCCTTCCGCTTCTAAATCGTTTGCAGCTTCAAGAGCTTCGAAGACCATTTCGCCGTGAGCAATAATTGTCGCATCTTTGCCCTCACGTGGGGTGAGCCCCATGCCGATTTTATACTCATAGGTGCCAGGCTCATAGAGCACGCGGTCTTTTTTACCCTGGGCAAGACGGACATACATCGGGTGCGGGTAGGTCATACTTAAAATAAGTATGTCCCGTATCATATTCGGGTCGCCAATCGAGAGGACCGTCATATTGACCATCGATTTCATGATTGCGATATCTTCCATCGCGTTGTGGGTCGAGCCGCCGCCGGAAGTCAGGCCGCCGCCTGTTCCGATGAAGCGCACGGGAAGGTCCTGATAGCAGATATCTGTGCGGTTCTGCTCGCAGGCGCGCATGGTCATAAACGGAATCATTCCC
This sequence comes from uncultured Dehalococcoidales bacterium, assembly GCA_964583115.1. Taxonomy (GTDB): domain Bacteria; phylum Chloroflexota; class Dehalococcoidia; order Dehalococcoidales; family UBA2162; genus CAYVOV01. The sequence goes on along the minus strand of CAZOUZ010000075.1, from coordinate 6,503 downwards.
GCGATGAACGGGATATTGCCTTCGAGTGCCAGACCGGCTGCTATGCCGGCTAAATTTTGCTCCGCAATGCCGACATCGATAAACCGGTCAGGGAAATCCTTTTTAAATTCTGCTACCCAGCCGCCGGTGTCGGCTGTTAAAGCCCAAACGTTGTCATGCTTGGCCCCCAACTCATGCAGTGTATCACCACTCACAGACCTCGCAGACAAAAAACTACCGAAGTTAAAAGTCACTCTCATTATGACGCACTCCTTTCTTTGGCCCAGGCTTCCTCAACATCAGCAATCGCCTTTTCCATGTCCTCCTGACTCAGGGCACCTGCATGCCAGCCAAGATTCCTCTCCATAAAGGAAACCCCTTTACCTTTGATGGTGTTGCAGATGAGCACAGTCGGCTTGTCGTTGGTTATCGGCGGCAAATTGTCAAGGGCATCGACAATCTGGTTCATATCGTGCCCGTCTATCTCGACCACATTCCAGTTAAAGGCTCTCCACCTGTCTGCATACGGCTCAAGACGAATATACTCGCTGTCAAAACTGGTCATCAGCTGTTTGTTTTTATCAACAACGCCAATCAGATTGCCCAGTTTATAGGAACCCGCGGTATTCGCTGCTTCCCAAACCGAACCTTCGCAGGTTTCCCCGTCACCCATCATGCAGAATATACGGTGCGCTTGCTTCTTCTGCCTGGCGGAAAAAGCCATACCGACTGCCGCCGCAAGTCCATGCCCGAGAGAACCGGTTGAGCATTCCACTCCGGGAAGGTATACTTTACATACATGCATTCCGTAGGGGCTGTCCAGTTGACCATAGGTTCGTACAATCTCATCGTAATCAAAAAAGCCCCTGAGCGCCATTGCAACATACATGCATACTGCGCCATGTCCCTTGCTCAGGATGAATCGGTCTCTTGTCGGCATACGTATATCTTCAGGATTGACATTCATGCCGTGATGATAGAGCCCGATAAGAATATCCGTCATCGACAGGTCTCCCCCGATGTGCACTGCCCCCTCATAGTGGCCACATAGATAGAGTAATTTCTTACGCATATCATATGCCAGTTCTTGAAGGCGCCTTACTTCATTTTGGTCAGCCAAAATAATAACCTCCTTTTCTTTGCTCTCTTATAGATTAAAGTCATTTTACCAGATTTAGCGCGAGAGCGCTAATGGGTACTCTGAGGTGGTCCCCGAAATTTGGACAGGTAGCAAAGAGCGGGTCAAGGGCATTAGCTTCGATTTAAATAAATAAATCTGATTCAGCCTCAGACACTTCGTTTTACTAACTTCTATCAACATTAACGTAAAAAGGGCATATCAGTCCGGGAACACACGGTGCGGATTTAAGACATTGTTCGGGTCGAACGCTTTTTTAATTCCCCTCATTAAATCCCATATTCTGGGTTCCGGCCATAGAGGGGTATTGGGAAGTCTGATTGTTCCAAGGCCGTGCTCGCCCGTCAGCACTCCGCCTAACCGGACAGTCTCCTTGTATATATCGTTCTTCACTTCCTCGAGCAGACCCCTGTCTCCCAGTTCCTTCAATGGTGTGGGATGTAAGTTGCCGTCTACCGAGTGTCCCGTCACGGGAATTTTCGTATCGTATTTCTTTTCGATTTCCAGTATAGCCTCAAAAAGAGCCGTCAGGCTCGCCGGAGGTACACATATATCCATAAAGTCTCCCACGCTTCCTGCCGCCTTCTGAGCAGATGCTATCTCGCCTCTAATCTTTAAAATATTATCCTGCTCTGCCTTTGTTTCTGCCATCAGGACATCGATTGCCCCGTTTTCCTCGCATATCCCGGCTATTTCTTCGAGCTGTGAATAGACTCCATCCTCGTTTTCGCCTTCAATTATGAAATAGAGATGGGCTTTCCCCTTCTTAGCAGGCCAATCGAGTCCCAGATAGTCGGCCGTCATGTCAACCAGGTCATGGTCCATATACTCTGCGGCAAGAGGGATTATCATGCGTGTGGCTAAAATAGGTGCGACTTTTATTGCCTCGAGACGCTCATTATACGATGCCAGTAAAAGTGCACTGTAACGAGGTTTTGGAATCAACCTGAAAGTCGCTTTAGTTATCACGCCTATAGCCCCCTCACTACCTATCATCAAGTGCAATAAATCAAGCCCCATAGCATTCTTTATCAATTTTCCACCAAGAGTTACTATCTCGCCGGTAGGTAGCACTACCTCAAGTCCTTTTACAAAATTCCTGGTGACACCGTACTTTATCGCTCTGGCACCGGCAGCATTACAGGCAACTACACCACCTACGGCAGCACCTACATCTCCCGGCTTCGGGGGGAAGAACATGCCGGCATCTTCACTCGCTTCCACCAGTTCTGCATATGAAACTCCTGCCTGAGCAGTTACCATCAGGTTTGCCCCGTCGACCTCTTCAATCTTATCGAGTCTTTCCAGTGAAAGAAGCACACAATCTATAGTCGGAATAGCGCCACCGGAAAGCCCGCTTCCTCCACCTCTGACAACAACCGGGAATTTCTCCTTATTCGCAAGCTTCAATATTCCGGATATCTCTTCCGGGTTTGCCGGTTTCACCAGGATGACGTTCTTTGCAATCTCAGGCAATACCATGTCGAATACGGCGTCCCTCATGTAATCCAGCATCTGCTCTCTTTCGGTTATTACCCAATCCCGGCCTACGATTTCCTGCAATTCTGCCACTTTCATTCTGCTTTCCTCCTTCTGATTTCCCCGGCTAACTTCGGCACTACTTCATAGAGGTCTCCGACAACACCGTAATCGGCCATCCTGAATATCGGCGCCGACGGGTCGGTATTTATGGCTATAATAACTTCGGACCCTCGCATTCCCGCCAGGTGCTGGGGGCTCCCGGAGATGCCACAGGCAACATAGAACTTCGGCTGAACCGTATTTCCACTGAACCCGACCTGATGCTCTTTGCCTATCCAGCCATCATCTACCAGAGGCCGGCTGGACCCGACCGCGCCCCCTAAAAGTTCGGCTAAATCAGCCAGAATATCAAAGTCGTCCGCTTTTTTTAATCCCCTCCCACCGGAGACAATCACATCAGCGCCCGATATATTAACTCCTTCCAGCTTCTCCTTCTCAATAATCGTAAGCAGCGAGGGTACAGGGGCAAAATCTTTCTTTACTATTTCGCCTTTTCTACCCGGTTCCCTTTCACGCTTTTGCATCACTTTATATCTAATTGTTGCCAGTTGCGGCCTCGTCGCTGTTTTTATCCGGGCAAGGATATTGCCGGTAAATGCAGGGCGAATCTGAATTAAGTTACCATCTTCGTCAACGTCCAGACCGATACAGTCCGCCGTCAATCCCGTATCCAAAGCCACCGCCACTCTGGGTCCCAGCGACCTCCCCAGCCGGGTCGCCCCGAAAAGTAAAATTTCCGGCATGATTTCCCTTACCAGATTGACGATATTATACTTATAGTTCAGCAAATCGAAGTCTTCGAGAACCGGATGGTCATATAAAAATACCTTATCTGCGCCATAGCAAATCAGCTCTCTAGCTTCCTCGGACATCCGGTTACCTAACAAAACGCCGGTAAGCTCCACGCCGAGCCTGTCTGCCATCTCTTTCCCTTTACCAAGCAATTCATATGAAACGGGGTGAATTCTATTCTCTCTTTGCTCGGCGAAAACCATTATTCCCGAGTGGTTATTCATTTCGTCTCCCCTGATATTCCTTCTATATTGATGGCATCCGCAATCATCGCTATTGCTTCATCTGTGGTTCCCCTGAAGACCTTTCCCTTTCTGCCCTCTTCAGTAGGCACCGTAACCCTGTGAACTCTGGTCGGCGAACCCTGCGCCCCGAGTCTGCCCCGGTCGGCAGTAGAAGAAAGGTCGTCAGCGCTCCACATTTCAACTTCTGCCTTTCTTGCTTCTAATTTGTCACTGAAGGCAGGCAGCCGCGGGACGTTAATATCCTTTGTCACCGTGATTAAGAGAGGAAATCCCGATGCTACTATGTAGCGGTCATAATCCATTTCAGAGACGACCACCATCTTCTCCCCCGCCTCTCTTATTTCGGATACGTAAGCCACATGGGGTATCCCTAAATGTTCGGCAATCTCAGGCCCCACCTGTCCCGTATCTCCATCGACGGTCTTTTCCCCACAGATAACCAGGTCGTATTCCCCCAGTTTCCTGATAGCAGCAGCAAGTGCACAGGATGTTGCGAGCGTATCGGCACCGGCGAATGCCCTGTCCACCAGCAAAATAGCCTTATCCGCCCCCCTGGATATGGCATCCCTCAGTGTTGATTCCGCCTGCGGCGGTCCCATGCTGATAGCGGTGACCGTACCGCCCGACTTATCCTTTATCAAAACGGCTGCCTCTATAGCATTGAGGTCGAAAGGATTTATTTCCACCCCTGCCGAACTTCTATCTATCCTGCCCTGCTCGGTGTCAAATTTAACCTGACTCATATCAGGTACCTGTTTAACTGGCACTACAATTCGCATCATATCACCTCGGGCAACAATAAAATCATCAACCCCCCTAAAGTTGATATTATATCATCAATGGGTGAAGGTGATAACTAACACAAAACTAGATTGATTGGAATTCTGTCTTCAATGCCCTGTGGTATTGTTTTTTACCTGGCGAGTTTACTCAACACCTGTTAAAAAACAGGGCTCTAGTTTTATCCTGTCCTAAGAATGGGGTCCACCTCGGACACCGGCAACTGGAGTGCAATTTTTTAATTTCTTAGAGTTGCCGCCTTTACTTCCCCATTTTTGTTTTACCGGGTATTTTTCACCCGGTTGTCGTATTTGACCGTTTTGTGTATCTGTGTTATTGTCCTGTTACCCCGCTTTCAGAGGCGGGTAGAGAATATTTCATAAAGGAGAAGAGGGAATGGCAGAGACAAAATACGGGAAGTATATCATTACCAAGCCGAGGGACAAGGATATAGAAACCTGGAAAGAGGTAGGAGATACTAGGAAAATCAACGTATATGTGGATGGTGATATTGTCGAAGGCGGTTACTATTTCATGGGTACCTGGTGGTATAAGGCGTCGGATGAGCCCCATCCGGACAAGGCGCACGTGCACGACTTCGATGAATACCTGGGATTCATCGGCACCAATCCAAACGACCCGCTCGATTTGGGCGGAGAAATAGAACTCTATCTGGGCGGCGAAAAGCATATAATCACCAAGTCCTGTATGGTATTTTGCCCGGCAGGACTTGAACACTGTCCGGTATATTTCAGAAGAGTGGATTACCCTATCTGGTTTCTTGCCACCGGGCCCATGAAAACATACAAAATTGAATTCACGAACAAAGAATAGTTCTTCCGTAAAGAAGTGTGGAAGAGGAAGTCCTTTTCTCAACAATAGTGAGGGCTAAGCTCGATTTTATCCTTTTTAAAACTGGCCGGGGCGTTTACGTCTGGCTAAGTTTATGCTCAATGAATGGTTAAAAAGGAGGAGAGAAAATGGCGGAGACAAAATACGGGAAATATATAATGCGGGAACCACACGCAGGATGGACTTCTGTAGAGCCGCAAGCTGAAAGGCCGGCTGAAATATCTATGAGGGTAAACTCCAGCTTGTTAAGTTCAATCGGTTGTGATTTTGCCTTTGTTGGTGTTTCAGAAGCCGGGGCTCAGGGGCACCCTTCTCACAAGCACGATGTTGACGAGTTCATATTTTTTGTAGGGGGCGACCCTACGAACGTGCTGGATTTCCAGGCGGAAGTCGAGTTAACTCTGGGCGAGGGTGAGAACCAGGAAAAACATACAATCGATTCTGCCGCCGTTGTCTATATTCCCAAAGGATTAGCCCATTTGCCCATAGAATTTAAGAGAGTGGATAAACCGTTTTTATTCGGGCATCTCCTGCTTGCCCCCACTTATACTGAAACAAGGCTGTAATAACCCTCACAGAGAGTAATTTCATATATTGAGGAGGGAGAATGGCGGAAAAGAAGTATGAGAAATACGTGCTGACGGATTTTAGAGAAGAAGCGAACTTTCCGGGAATTGCCAGTCCCCAGGCGTACTTCAGAGGCGGATTGCAGATTCCCGGGGCGGGTATGAACATGGGGTGGCAGTTATTTACGCAGCCCATACACCTGGAAAAGGAACCTCATACCCATAATGTGGATGAATACCTCTGTTTCCTCGGCGGCAAACTGCCCGATGTATTCGACTTCAAAGCTGAAATAGAGTTCTGGATGGGTAAGGAACAGGAAAAGTATATAATCGACAGGGCGACCATCATCTTTATCCCGAAGGGGATGGTACATTGCCCGCTTAATTTCAAGAGAATAGACGAGCCAATCCTGTTTCACGCCATTTTGCTGGCGCCGCAGTTCACCAAGCATATGAACGGTAAAGAGTATGTTTATAATGGTCCCAGGTTTTCGCCGGAATAGGGGACCGATATTCTCATAAAATAAAAAGGGAGGCTTTTAAGCCTCCCTTAATTATTGCCCCGAAGGGCAGAAAACCACGGGTTTACCCGTGGATGAATGGGGACTC
>CAZOUZ010000074.1:0-8822 GCA_964583115.1 uncultured Dehalococcoidales bacterium | reverse complement strand
CCAGCTACTCAGCCACCCGAGCAGAAATCCGGCAAGGACTATTTAGCTGGTCGCTTGAGGACAGATGGTGTTTTAATTTTCTCAAGCTTTTGCATGGTGACATTGAATCCCGACTCGTTTAGAAAAGAATAAAGGCAGTCGGGTCCTGTGCCGGAATATCCAAAGTTAATCATTGTGATGTCGGGGTGTCCATCATGCCCTGCCACCACAATTCGATGGTTGTCATCGTATATAAGCTCAATTCGGTGAGGTTCTTCCGAAAAATGAACTTCATTCAACGGCCCGTGTTTCTTTCGCAGTTTCGACGCAATAAGGACCATACCAATCATGTAAGGCTCGGCGCTTACATATCCTCCCGACAAGAATGTATCAATGACATCTTTTTTTGACCTTCCGAATATCTTTTTAATTTGCTTGTCGGTTAAATCGATAAGAGCACTGCATCCTTTATCTTTAAACAAAGCTCTAAGCAAGTCTTCCCATCCCTGGCGATGGTACCAGGGACCGATTTTCAACAAGGTATCTTTGTGAGGCTTGCCATGCGCATCGAGAGTATGCATCCGAATTGACGGGGAAATGCCAAAAGGAGAGTCCTGTGACTCCCATGCCCAGTATTCGGGACGTCCAAATAATGATTTGAAAAAACTCATTTCCTTGCACCTCCTTGTGTTATGGGTTCTATAACATTTTCTCCTTATTGTCAATCGTTTCCCCTGCCCGTGTTGAGCAATTTGCAGTTTGGACTATTACCAGCAATCCCGTTGGCCGTTCTGCTTATCGTGCGCCAAGTTGTGGTACCACATTTAGCGGACCGACAAATGATGAAATACAGGAAATGCGAGAACTATTCGAATCCGTTGGTATAACGGTTTCTAAGTATCCAGCATAGTAATTTGTGATATACCCCATCACACTTTTTAGCGGAAAGTGTAGTCGGAGGACTGGATGCCTGATGATATTGGCTGATAACTGCAAGTGTTTAGAGCTTTACCCCTTAGCCTCGTGGAGCGGGTGAAGGGATTCGAACCCTCGACGTCTTGCTTGGGAAGCAAGCACTCTGCCGCTGAGTTACACCCGCTTGAGTTACGTTCATTTTAGCACAAAATAAATAACTGTAAATAGTGAAATTTTCTCCGTCCGGTTAGCTGCGTTTTCTCGTCTCGTGAGACTATTCTGGACCTGCCCGGTTTTTTTTTCAATTTTAGTTGATGACTAATTTCCGGTCTTGTGGTAGAATTTGGATTACGTCGGAATGCTTATCTGGACGTATCGAATATCGTGGACGTCCGGGTAATAAAGGGCTATTGAAAAACTAAAAGTCCTATACTAAAATTAGTGGAGAGGTTTTACAGGATGGCTGATGAGGTAACCACCGAGCAATTAAAGGATACGGAGAATAATATTGGTCTGTTTGAGGAAGCGGTCGCCAAGGCTGAGAAGCTGGGTAGGGAGGCCAGGGAAGCGGCTGAGGTATCAAGCAGGACCTCCGAGGAAGCCTTAAATAAAGCTGAAAAAATAAGCAAGGAGATTAAGGAAGCCTCGGAGGCATCGTCGAAATTGGCCCAGGAGGCGATAGATAAAGCCGAGAAAATAAGCCGGGAAGCCAGGGAAATGGCTGACGCAGCGCTTGAGACCACGCAGGCGGCGATAGCTAAAGCCGAAGAAACGGCAAGAGCACCGCAGGAGGCGGCGGCGAAGATAACAAAAGAATTTGAAGAAGCAATAAGCCGGGCTGAGGTGATAAGCACTCAGGCTCAGGAGGCGGCGGAGGCAGCACTGAGAGCGTCACAGGAAGGCTTAAACCGTGCTGAGGAAGCGGGACAGGCAGCCAAGGAGAGGGCTGAGCTGTCTACCAATGCGACAAAGGAAGCGATAACAAAAGCCGAGGAAGCGGGTAAAGCTGCCAAAAGGGCGGCTGAGGAAGCGGAAAAAGCGGCCAGAGAGGCAGTAAGCAAGGCAGATAGAGTAAGCAAGGAATCTACCGAGGCATCAACGCGAGCAGCCAGGGAGGCTATAAGCAGGGCTGAGAGGGTGAGCAAGGAAGCCGCGGAGTTAGCCGAGATATCAAATAAAGCCTCGCAGCAGGCGGTCGCCAGGGCTGAGAAAATAAGCATATCGACAAGGGAAATGGTCGAAGCATCAGCTATTACCACCCGTGAATTGGCCGGCCGCGCCGAGGAAATAAGCCGGCAGGCTAAAGAGACCGCTGATACGGCGGCTACGTCATCGAAGGAAGCGGTCAGCCGGGCGGAGGAAGTGAGCCGGGAAGCCAAAGAAGTAGCTGAAGGGGCATTCAAAGTGTCCCAGGAGGGCTTAAGCCGTGCTGAGGTAATGAGCCAGGAGGCTAAGGGGATTGCTGAGGCATCGGTCAAGGCTGCCCAGGAAGCGGTGAGCAAGGCTGAAGAAATCGGCAAGGCGGCAAAAGAAGTCGCCGAGGCATCCTCCGGAGCTACCCAGGAGGCGATTGAGGCAGCACTGAAAGCTTCAAGGGAAGTGGTCAGCCGGGCCGAGGAAATCGGCAGAATCGCAAAGGAAACAACCGAGACGTCGACGAAGGCTTTCGAGGAGGCAATCGGTCGTGCCGAGGCGACGGTCCAGGTAGTCAAGGAGACTGCCGAGGCATTGTCCAAGGCTGCCGAGAAAGCGGTTGAGGTAGCGATAAAAGCTTCCAAAGAGGCGATTGAAACGTCGGTAAGAGCTTCTCAGGAGGCAATCGCTAAGGCTGAGGAGATAAGTAAACTGGCGAGAGAAACAGCCGAGTCATCGACGAAGGCTATCGAGGCATCAACTAAAGCGTCAACAAAAGCGGCCAGGGATATAGCCGACGCTTTGACTCAACAGTCCAGGGAGACTGCCGAGAAGTCGGTGCAGGCTGCCAGGGAGGCTACCGAGGCGTCGACGCGAGCAGCCAGAGAGGCAGCCGAGATTTCGATAAAAGCCTTTGAGGAAGCGGTCAGCCGGGCAGAAGCGACCGGGCAATTATCCAGGGAGACGGCTGAAGCATCGATAAAAGCCTTTGAGGAGTCAATCGGCCAGGGTGGTGAAGCAGAGGATAAGGAGGCTGCTAAGAAGAAGGCGTCAAAAGGAGCGTCGGCGGAAGCAAAGGGCAAGGCTGAAGAAGATGGTGACAAAGAGGGAGCAGCGGAGGTGGATACCCGGGATAAGATGGAGTCGCGTTTAGAGTTTCTGGCGAAGATGTATGAAGCCAGGAAAGCCAAGCAGGAGGAAGAGGAGACCACAGTAGAGGGCTTGGAGACAACAGAGGAATAAATCATGCAAATTAAGGAAATGAAATTCTGGACTGAAGGAGGTATCTTGTGGTGAATCCGAAAGGTGAGAACAAGAAGTCTGAAAAGGAGACAGAAGGACAAGTTGCACAACCGACCGAGGAAATCCAGGAGCAAGCGGAGGAAGCGCGCGGGGATGTTGAACAGATGACAATAAGACCCCTTGATGAAGTACTGGGGCAGGCGCAGAAAGCCTATGCGGCTTATACGGATGCTACACGGGAAGTATCCAGGATTTATCGAGAGAATGAGATGCAGGTGGCTGAAGCCTACAGGAGGGCAGAACAGCAAGCCAACGCAGCCTGCGAAGAGGGTATAAAGAAGGCTATCAAAGCCCGTGAACAGGCGGAAAACCGGGCCAAAGAGGCGTATCAAAAAGCCCTGGAACAGGCTGAAAAATCCTCTGATGAAGCTATTACACAAGCCCTTAAAGACCGCGAAGAGATTCTAATTAAAGCCTGGCAGGTCCGTGACGAGACTGTCTCACAGGCCTGGGATATATATTCCAAGGTTGTAAGATAGCGAAAGAAACAGGGCCGGGTAAATTCCTGTTGGCGACTGGTTTATAGACTAAAGCAGCGAAGGGATGTCCTTTAAAGAACCGTCGAGTGGTGTATAGTCACCCATCCCTTCTTGCCTCTTTTGGATGGTAGAGATAAGGCTTATTGTCCTGGTAAAGTAGTTCCTTATTTTTACGACGTCGCTGAGTTCGGACAGTACTACCGATACGTCCAGTGAGCCTTTGTCTCTGGGATAATCGCCGCTCCTTATTACTGCCTCCGGAGACAGCTCTTTGAGATGAGTCCCCAGTTCCTTAATCAGGTCCATATTCATTTCTTTAGCCGGTGCCGAGACAAGGTATAAAGCTCTCCTTGAATCAGCGGGATTGCTGTGGACGGAGAGCTTGCTTATAGCTTCGTCCATGGACTGAATCCCCTTCTGGGATTCAGTCGCCTTGTTCCTGAAGTCGCGCGTCCGTTCGAAGAGCGACTTGAAAAATGACAGATTAGACTTGCTGTGACCGATTACCGACCATCCTACCAGGGTCTGTATTATATCCCCGGCATCCAGAACCTTTGCCCCGATATATTTTTGTTTTTTCTCTTCACCGGCGCAGAGTAAATTGTAGAACGGGTCGACTATCTGGGAGTTTATATTCGCCAGATTGCCGAGGAATGACGAGTCTTGGCTGGCGTATCTCTGGTTATCAACGATTATTATCGCATCAGCCACAAGGTAGCTGGATTTTAGACAGGTGGCGGCGTTATAGATAGTCCTTTCCTCCGTTTCCTCTTCGTGCTTAAAGGGGAGAACAATAACGTTGTATACCGGTTTGTCTATGAAGCGCTCCTTTATATAATGAGTCATTATGGCTATGGCGCCGGAGCCGGTGCCGCCGGCGGCGCCGGCGATAAGCAAGAAGGCGTCTGCCTCCGGTAACCGTTTGGTTGTTCTTATACTATCTATAACCTTGTCAGCATCTTCCTTGGCTACTTCGGCACCGAGTTCGTTTATTTTACCTACTCCGTGACCGCCGGTCTTCCGCCCCCCGATGAGGATTCGGTGCTCATAGTCAGGCTTTATACGGCGCAGCCCGCTTAAATCGGCAATATCCGTATTGACGGCAAAAGCGCCGGTTACTATTTCAATACCGCGCTGGCTGGCTGCTTTTCTGTTTAACCGGGCAAACTCATCGGCAATTCTGCCGCCGCATTGCCCCAACCCGACAACAACAAATTTCATTTCTCACCTTTGTGCGAGCTAATAGTGTACATTATATATATGACTTTACAATAGGATATCAGTTTTTGATTTGGTGATGCAAGTGTGATTGCTAATTATACTCCTCTATCGGCGACAAAAGCAGCCAGGTCAGCTAAGCGGCAACTGTAGCCCCATTCGTTATCATACCAGGCAAGCACCTTTACCATATTGTCGTCAATGACCATAGTGCCGGGTGCGTCAACAATAGAGCTTGCCGAATTACCCTTGAAATCAATACTGACAAGCTTTTCCTCGCAGTACTCAAGTATTCCGGATAGGGCTCCTTCAGATGCTGCCTTGAGCGCCTGGTTGACCTCCTCGGCGGTAACCTTTTTGTCCAGGTCGGCAACGAAGTCAACGATAGAAACGCTCGGTGCCGGAACCCTGAAAGCCAGTCCGTGAAGCTTACCTTTTAGCTCGGGGATAACCAGAGTTACCGCTCTGGCGGCACCGGTGGTGGTGGGTATAATGTTCACACCGGCAGCCCGACTCCGGCGCAGGTCTTCGTGGTTGGCGTCGAGGATTCTCTGGTCGTTTGTATAGGCGTGAATGGTGGTCATCAGTCCCCTGTTTACCCCGAAGTTCTGGTGCAGTACCTTGACCACCGGGGCGATGCAGTTTGTGGTGCAGGAGGCGTTGGATATTATGGTGTGCTCGTCAGGGTTATACTCGTCTTCATTGACACCAAGGACGATTGTCCTGTCTTCATTATGGGTCGGGGCAGAAATAATTACTTTTTTGGCACCACCTTTAAGGTGGTCTGCTGCCCTGGTGGCATCGTTGAATGCCCCGGTTGACTCGATTACTATGTCCACGCCGTAATCACGCCAGTTTATTTCCCCCGGTTCGCTTTCGGCGAAAACTTTTATCTTTTTGCCGTCAACGCTGATTGAGTCACCAAGTGCTTCCACTTTTCCGGGATAGCGCCCGTAGGCGCTGTCCCATTTCAGCAAATGGGCGTTGGTCTCGGTATCGGTGAGGTCGTTAATTGCCGTTACTTCCAGTTTATCACCCTGGTACTGGTTAATCGTTCTGAAGGCAAGTCTGCCGATACGCCCAAATCCGTTTATTCCTATCCGGGTTACCATTCTTTATACCTCATTCCAGGAGCTTAGAGTAAACCCTGTCATATTTTTCAATTTCGGTTCAGCGGTTATGCCGGTAATAAATAATACCATTATCAGAAAGCCTGGCTACTTTCCCGTCAACTTCCATCGCTTTTAAGTGAGCCAGAGTCTCCGATACTGCCATTCTCCTGGTCCACGGAGCTAAGTCCATAAACCGGATACCACCGAAATTCGGCATCCAGGTGATTACAGCGGATATCTGGTAGGCTGTTTTTGGCTCAAACTTTATCGCTTCTGTGATTTCCGAGTTTCTCCGCTGGTGGTGCCGGGTGATTTCATCTATCCTTGTCGGCAGGTCGGTGAAGATATGTTCGTGCGCCGGTAGAGCCACATTCACCTCGAGTTGTTTTAAGGTGCTCAGGGAGCCGAGGAAATCACCGAGCGGATTATCCTCGGACTGAGGCTGAAGGCTTATGTTGGGAGTAATACCGGGCAGTACCTGGTCCCCGGCAAAGAGGATTTTCTCATTTTTTTCATACAGGCAGATGTGTCCCGGCGAATGTCCCGGCGTCCAGAATACTTCAAGATTGAAAATTCCGGTGGAGATTGTTTCTCCCCCGCGGAGAGTGCTATCGGGCATCGTGGGGTTGTTAAACCTCCGCCGCTCCGAAGGTGCCATACGGGATTTCGGAAAGATATCGGCCGGTACTCCGTTGCGGTTAAACCATTGTTCTGTCCGGAGCATAAGTTCCTTCATATTCTCGAACCGGGAGGCGAGGAGGTCTTTCTCAAGATAATGGAGGCTGATATCGGCCTGAGTGTGCTGTCTCAGCCTGCCGGTCAGTCCGTAGTGGTCGGCGTGGGAATGGGTAACCACTATCCGGGAGATGTCCTGTAAGCCGATGCCGATTTCAGCCAGTTGCTCTTTCATGGACTCCAGCGCCCTTTCGCTGTTCCAGCCGGCATCAATCATCAGGTATCCGTCATTTCCCCGGACGATATAAACATTGGTGTGTCCCAGCGGGTTGTTCGGGATTGGTATCTGAAGCTGGTGAATACCGGGTATAATCTCAGTCATTTTTTAAAAGAATTCCTTCGTCTTCCGGGGCTCTCCTATATCGGAGAAATCAGCCCTTTGCTCTATCTCCTCTTTGGTTTGATTAAGTTTCCTTGAGGTGCCGGAATGCTCCTGCACCGGCAAAATCAGCCCTTTGCCCCAGTTCGTCTTCTATTACAAGCAGCCGGTTATACTTGGCGGTGCGCTCCGAGCGGCAGGGAGCGCCGGATTTAATCTGCCCGGTGCTTAAGCCCACCGCCAGGTCGGCGATGCTGGTATCTTCCGTCTCACCCGAGCGATGGCTGACCATTGCTGTCCAGCCGGCCTGCCGCGCCATCTCGATGGCGGCTATCGTCTCGGTAAGGGTGCCGATCTGGTTGAGCTTGATGAGGATGGAGTTGGACGCCTTCATCTCGATGCCTTTGCTCAGGCGGTCTACGTTGGTCGTGTAGAGGTCGTCACCGACAAGCTGGACTTTTCCGCCTGCCTTTTCCGTCAGTAGCTGCCAGCCTTCCCAGTCATCCTCGGCAAGGCCGTCCTCAAGGCTGATAACAGGGTAGTCGGATATCCATTTGACATAATAATCAACCATTTCGGCGGTGCTCAGTGAGGCGCCTTCCTTCGCCAGTACGTAATTGCCGTCTTGGTAAAATTCGCTGGCTGCCGGGTCGAGGGCGATAAAGCAGTCTTTGCCCGGCCTGTAGCCGGCTTTTTCAATAGCCGATACAATCGCCTCTATCGCATCTTTATTCGACGGCAGGGAAGGGGCAAAGCCGCCTTCGTCGCCGACGCTGGTGTTCAGTTTCCTGTCCTTGAGGAGCTTTTTCAGTGAGTGATAGACTTCGGTGCCCATTTGCAGCGCCTGACGAAAGCTGCCGGCGCCAGCGGGGGCTACCATAAACTCCTGGAAGTCCGTGGAACCGGCGGCGTGTTTGCCGCCGTTGAGGATGTTCATCATCGGCACCGGAAGGGTGTACTTTTCAGCCTTGCCAAGGTAGCGGTAAAGGGGGACGCCAGCTGAGTTTGCCGAGGCGTGAGCGACAGCCAGGGACACTCCCAGGATGGCGTTAGCCCCCAGGCGGGACTTGTTTTCCGTTCCGTCAAGCTCTTTAAGTTTGTCGTCGATTGCCGCCTGGTCGTCCGCCGGCATTCCGGCGATGGCGGCGGCTATTTCCCGGTTCACATTGTTTACGGCGTTAAGCACGCCGAGTCCGTTAAACCGGGAGCCTCCGTCCCGGAGCTCCACTGCTTCGTACCTGCCGGTGCTGGCTCCGGAGGGCACGGATGCCTCTCCGGCTGCGCCGTCGGATAGCTGCACCCCGACCTTGAGCGTGGGGTTGCCCCTCGAATCCAGGATTTCTATAGCTTTGATTTTACTTATAGTTGCCACATTTCCTCCGTAGCGTGAAGTCGGACAGGCTGTTAAACTCCTGCCAGAGTCAGAGCTTTGGTTACCGCTTCGGTTGGGTCTTTTGCCGTGATGATTGATTCGTCCTGCCGGCCGTTTCTGGACAGCGCCCAGGTATTCAGCCCGATAACCGGGATTTTGCTTTGCAGGGCGTGAGCTATCTCGGAAAGGGTGCCGTAGCTGCCGCCGACGGCGATTACCGCCCTGGCGCTTTTAACCACGGCGACGTTTCTGGCATA
>CAZOUZ010000073.1:0-8825 GCA_964583115.1 uncultured Dehalococcoidales bacterium | reverse complement strand
CTGAACTACTTTGCCTTTTGCCATAAGTAACCTCCTCTTCCTAAGACAGAGCCTCAACCCCGCCGGTGATATCCAGAAGCTCCGTGGTTATCGATTCCTGACGCGCCTTGTTGTATAACAGGGTTAACTCGTCGGTGAGTTCCGCGGCATTTTCCGTGGCGTTGCGCATTGCCACCATCCTTGCCGATTGCTCGCTGGCGATAGCCTCCAGGATGGCGGCGTAAATCTGCATTTCGACGAAGCGGGGCAGGAGCTCTCCGAGGACCGATTCCGGGCTCGGTTCGTAAACAAAGTCCGCAGTCTGTTCCGAGGCTGCATCCGCCGGTTCGACAGGTAGTATCGGCTGCACTATCGGTCTCTGCGTCAGCGTCGAGATAAACTGGGTATAGCTCAGATAGACTGCGTCTATAGTACCGTTTGTGTAATCGTCAATGATAATTCTGGATATGGGTAGAGTATCCAGGTAGCCGGGGTTGTCTCCCAGCCAGGTAAACTCAGCCTGAACATTATGGCCGGTCTTTCTCATATAATCAGCCCCCTTGCGGCCGACGCAGACAAGGGTTGCCGGTAAGTTTTGCTCCTGGATAAAGCTGCTCGTTCTGCGGTTTATATTGCCGACAAGTCCGCCGCATAAGCCGCGGTCGGGGGTGATATGGACTATCGCTATTCTGGACGCTTCCCGGCGCTGAAGAAGAGGGTGCGGCACTTCTCCGGACTGGGATATTGCGAACAGGTCGGCTATTACCTGCCGGATTTTCTCGGAGTAGGGCCGCCCGGCCAGACCGCGCTCCTGCGTCCTCCTCATCTTGGAGGTGGCAATCATCTCCATAGCCCGGGTGATTTTGACTATGCTCTGGACGCCCTTTATCCGGCGCTGGATTAATCGTATGTCAGCCATATATTACTATCTGTTCCTTATTCACTATTCTTATTACTTAAGCCCTGCTTTAATTTCATCAAGAGTAGCTTTGTAAATCGAAGCTTTCTTGGCTCTCTTGAAAAACTTATCCAGTTTCTCGCAAATATAACTGTCGCAATACGCGCAGTTCGCTATTTGTTTCTCAAGCCCGCATTTTCTTATCTGGCAGGTAGCGCAGTAGCCGAGAAGCTTTCCGGTTTCGGACAGGCAGCCGTCGCAGTTAATGTCGTCGGGCGTGAAGCTCCGGCCTAGTTCCTTTGTCCATCTCTCGGCGGTCTCTTTCCTTTTTTCATTATCGTCGCTTTGCGTTATTATAAAAACCGGGCATTCATCGCAAACTATACCGCAATATGCGATTTGCCTTTCTTTTGCATCCAACAACCATTACCCCCTCGCTCTGCTTAAGCCCTTCCCCTCTTGAACTCCGCAATAGAGGCTTTCAGGGCTTCTTCGGTCTCGGAGCTTATGTCCTTTTCCCTGGCGATAGTCACTCCTATCTCAGGGTGTCCCGACTCCATAAAGCGGTGGAAGTCGGTCTCGAAAGCCGCCAGTTGCTCTACGGCGACATCGTCGAGGTAGCCGTTAATGGCGGCGTAGAGAATCATTACCTGCTTTTCAGTCTCCATCGGGCTGTACTGGCCCTGCTTCAAAATTTCGGTAATCCGCCGCCCGCGCTCGAGCTGGTCTCTGGTCGCCTGGTCCAGTTCCGAAGTGCCGAACTGGGCGAAGGCCGCCAGTGCCCGGTACTGGGCAAGCTCCAGCCTGAGCCTGCCGGCTACCTGCCTCATCGCTTTTGTCTGGGCGGTACTGCCCACCCTGGATACCGACAAGCCGACGTTCAATGCCGGTCTCTGACCGGCGTTGAAAAGGTCTGTTTCCAGGTACATCTGTCCGTCGGTGATGGAGATAACATTGGTCGGAATATAGGCGGACATATCGCCTGCCTGGGTCTCGATAATCGGCAGGGCGGTAAGAGAGCCTCCGCCGCGCTCTTCGTCGTACTTGGCGGCTCTCTCCAGGAGGCGGCTGTGTAGGTAAAAGACATCGCCGGGGTAGGCTTCCCGTCCCGGAGGGCGGCGCAGCAGAAGTGAGAGCTGGCGGTAAGCCCAGGCGTGCTTGGAGAGGTCGTCATAGACGACGAGGGCTTCCTTGCCCTGCTCCATGAACTCCTCGCCGATGGCACAGCCGGCGTAGGGGGCGAGGTACTGCATAGCCACCGAATCGGAAGCATTGGCGGCGACGACGATGGTGTGCTCCATAGCGCCGTATTCTTCCAGGGTGGCTACCAGTCGCGCTACCTTGGAGGCTTTCTGGCCGATGGCGACATAGATGCAGATTAAATCGCCGCCTTTCTGGTTGATGATAGTATCGACGGTGATGGCTGTTTTGCCCGTCGAGCGGTCGCCGATAATCAGCTCTCTCTGTCCCCGGCCCAGGGGAATCATACTGTCTACCGCTTTGATGCCGGTCTGCACGGGAGTTTTTACCGATTCCCGCACGGCGACATTCGGAGCGACCCGCTCTATCGGGCGGGCACTGTCGCTCCTTATGGGGCCCTTGCCGTCCAGGGGGTTGCCCAGGGGGTTAACTACCCTGCCGATAAGCGCTTCGCCTACCGGCACTTCGGCAATGCGTCCGGTGCACTGCACCTCGTCGCCTTCTTTGAGGCTTGCGTAATCACCGAGGATAACGGCGGCAACGCTGTTTTCCTCGAGGTTCATGGCAATTCCCATAACATCATTGGGGAACCGGAGCAGTTCACTGTACCTGGCTGCCGCCAGACCGCGAATCCTGGCGATGCCGTCGCCGACTTCGGTAACGGTGCCGACGTCAACCATTGTCACCGCTATGCCGAATTGCTCAATCTGCTGTTTGATAGCAGAAGCGATGTCCTGACCTTTTGATGTCATCTAACTTACCTCCGCTCTCCTCGCTGCTTGCTGTTTATTTAGCCGTCCTGCCCATTTCTCTCTTCAGGGCGGCCAGTTTACTGCGAATACTGCCGTCGATAAGCTTATCGCCGACTTTTATAATAATCCCGCCGATTAAGCCGGGGTCTACCTTCGATTTCAGTACCACTGGCTTACCCACTATTGAGGTGAGGCGTTTGGCTATCCTCAAAATATCTTCGTCGTCAAGGGGAATGGCGGTGGTGACTTCCGCGGTCTCGGTGCCTTCGATACCGCGGTGATTGTCCACCAGTCTCTGGTACTCGTCGGAGATATCGTCTATTGCCGCCAGCCTGCCCCTGGTCACCAGTTCGGACAGCAGCTTGAGTACCTGCGGGTTTACCTCTCCGAGCCGTCCGGACAGCTCTTTAGCTTTATCATTAAAACCGACCTTCGGGTCCTCAAGTAATGAAACAAGCGCAGCATCCCTGGTCAGGTTTGCGAGCTTTCTCAGGTCGGACTGCCACCTGTTCAACTCATTGCTTTCAAGAGCAGTCTTAAATATTTCCTGTGCATGCTGTATAGCATATGCATTATCGGCCATTATCATCTCCAAAAGTGGAACGGGCTAACCTTTTTTCAGGGTTTCGCTTTCGTCCAGCACCTTGTCAATAAGTTTGCGGTGGGCTTCCTTGTCCAGTTCCTGCTCGATAATCTTCTCCGCCGCCGCTATGGTCAGGTCGGTAAATTCTCTCCGCAATTCCGCAATGGCTTCATCGCGCTCCTGCTGGATTTCCTGTCGTGCCTTGGCTACAAGGGCTTCCGCTTCCGGCTTTGCATCCTGCTGCGCCTTCTGCCTGATTTCTTCTCCGCTTTTTACGGCGCGGGCTACCAGTTCCTGACCTTCCCGGCTGGCCGCATCAATACGTTTTGCAGCCTCTTCTTCAGCATTGGATGCCTGTTCCTTAATGGATTCCGTCATCTCCATGCTTTCTTTAATCCGGTTGGAGCGCTCGTCGAACATTTTCAGAATGGGTTTATAGGCAACCAGATAGAGCAGGCCGAGCAGAATAAGGAAATTGATAATCTGGGCCAATAACAATGGCACATTGATTCCGAGTCCTTCCAAATTTACGCCTCCTGTCTATCAGACTAAGCTACGAATACGAGGACGACCGAGACTACCAGGGCATAGATGGCTACTGCCTCGGCAAAGGCAATAGCCAATATCATATTAGTCATAATCGGTCCTCTGGCCTCAGGATTGCGCCCCAGTGCCTGCATGGCACCCATTCCCAGTACCCCGATTCCGATGCCCGGGCCTAGAGCTCCCAGACCCATACATAATCCAGCCGCTATTAGTTTTATAGACTCTGGTTCCATTCTTCATCCTCCTCTTGGTAATTAATAACTATTATTCAGCGTTTATTCGGTATAGCTTTATTATTCTTCCTCACCTCCGTGAGGAGTTATGGCAACGGTGGCGAATACCAGCGTCAGCCCGGCGAAGACAATCGCCTGGATTAAGCCGACTAACAGCTCAAGCCCGTAAAAGGGGAGAGCCAGCACCCAGGGGATGAGGAACATCATCATCAGTATCAGTATCTCGCCTCCGGTCATATTGCCGAAGAGACGAAAAGTGAAGCTGATGACACGAGAAATTTCACTGACGAATTCCAGCACGCCGACGAAAATATTGATGGCTCCGTAGAATATTCCGCCAAGGCCAGCCTTAATCTTACCTCTGAACAACTGCCCGATGCTGGCAAAAAATTTGCCGAAATCTAAAAACTTCTTGAGGTAATGGCCGCCGAGTGCTCTTATGCCGTGGTATTCAACAAAGACAAAAGAGATAAGAGCCAGGGCAAGAGGGAGGTTTATGTCGGTATTTGCCCCCCGCAGCAGGTGCGCTTCGTGACCCCCGGCGGTATGGACCAGAATCGAACCATAGCCGGGAATCAGGCTCATCCAGGCGTTCATCAGGACGAAGAGGAAGATGGTTGTCACTACCGGGAAGAAGCGGCGCCCGTTCTTCTCGCCGGCCACGTCCACGCACAGGTTCAGCATCCATTCGATGGCGAATTCAAGCAGGCTTTGCAGCCTGGACGGAATAATCCTGATGCGGTGGGTAACGGCGTAGGCCAGACCCACCAGGACAAGCATGCTCAGCCAGGAGGTGAGCAGGGTATTGGTGATAGCGAAACCACCCACGTGGAAAACGGCTTCGGCGGGAAGCTGGATGTGCGGTTTCTCGATGGCGAACAATTCACCGAGAGATGTTTTACCCATCAACGCTTCGCCGAGGGCACCGCTGAGAAGGCCGACGATGACGAGCGCCAGAAGAACGACAGCTATGCCAATCAGAAGGGGAAACGAACAGCCGAGGCAACCTTTCTTAGGCACTAGCGATCTTTCCCTCCTTTTCGCGCGTTAACTAAAAGCGGTCGAACCATATTATAGACACCGAAAAAGGCGAATGCAATTCCCAGGATTAAACCTGCTATCAGAAAAACCGGCTCAGTATTCAGTTTATTGTCCAGCCATAAGCCACCCAGCAACCCACCTATTATGGACCCGGCAATGAAAAATCCGATACCGGTAAGCCCCAACGCCGCAACCCAACTCTTCATACCACCAGCAGAATATCAAATCCGCCTGTTCAGGTCAAGCTTTTTTCCGGGATTGTTTTTAAACCCTAACCATGATTTGTAGGCTCCATCCCCCTTTTATTTATCTGTTCCCGCCCGCTTGCCTCTGCTGACCTGCTCCTGGCAATGACAGCCCAATCAACCGAATGCAAATAGGACCTGGATAAGCGGCAGGCTAAAAATCAGTTCTGTGCATTCCGAGGGCTATCCCGATGAAAAGTGGGCGGAAAAATCTAAGATGGAAATGACACGACCCGGTTAGAGGGGTACTGATAACCAGTTACTCACATACTCATTTGCGCAATTGCGCAATTAGCCTCTGGAGAAGCTCATCGTCTGTCTTTACGCCTCTCACGTCCAGTTCAGTGGTACTAAAAGCCCGGACCATATTCTCAACGAGCTTCGTCTTGCTTATCTTCTTGCCGCCGCTGAACTTGGCTACCGAAGCCAGGTTCTCCAGATAGGCATCTTCCTGTCTGTTCAGAAATACGGACAGCTTTATCATTGCGCTCTCCGGCTGCTCTGTCGCTACCCTTTCAGGCAGGGTCTGCGGCGGCTTGTCGGAACCGGTGAGACGGTCCAGCGCAGTCCCGTAAGCATTTTCTTCGGTAACTCTAGCCCTTTTCATGCATCACCTCTTTCGTAAATAGTCGGTAGGCATTTGCCCCGCCCGAGTTAGAGTCGTAGGTCAGTATCGATTCTCCGGCTGCGGGTGCCTCTTTAAAGCGGACCGTGGTCGGAATAAGGGCATCGAACACCCGTATTTTATCGCCGAATGCTCTCCTGGTAACCTCTATCACCTCTCTGGAGTGTAACGTCCGGGGGTTGGTCATTGTAAACAGTATGCCCGAAATCTCAAGGTCCGGGTTAATCTTGTCCTTCACCCGGATAATCGTATTAAACAGGAGCGCCAGCCCTTTCATAGCCAGGAAGTCGGCCTGAAGGGGTATGATTACACTGTCAGCGGCGGATAAAGCGTTGATGGTCAGGAGCCCGAGACTGGGCAGACAATCGATGAGAATGTAATCATAGGAGGCGCGCACCGGTTTAATCATTTCCTTCAATATCAGTTCCCGGTTATATGCCCCGACAAGGTCAAGCTGGGCTTGCGATAGCTCGATATTAGCCGGCAGGAGGTAAATATCCGGGTTGCCAGTCCGGGCGACAACGTCCCGGACTGGCAACCTGGCGTCATTGTTAATTATGCCGAGCAGGACATCATAGCCGGTGAGCTTGAGGCTATCAGGGTCAAAGCCCATGGTGATGGTAAGGCTTGCCTGCGGGTCCCAGTCGATAAGCAGGACACTTTTCCCGTGTTCGCTCAAGCCCTGGGCAAGAGCGGCTGCGGTGGTCGTCTTACCCACTCCGCCTTTCTGGTTGGCGATACAAATAACCGGCATAGCTCAGCACCTTTACCGGTAATTATAGCGCATTTGCGCAATTGCGTCAATACTCTATTACGCAAAAAGGCACCCGCTTCCGCCTCATTTTCCGGGAATACGGGTGCCTTTCTTTTCTTCTTTCGCTCCCGAACACAGGTCAGTCAGGAGCTTTACAAAAATAAGTGCCTATTCCGACTTCGCCCTCGGTTTCGCCTGCGCCTCAGCCATCGCTTCTCCCAGTCCGAGAACGTTTATAAGCTTCGACTGGTCGGAGACAATGAGTTTCGAATTGTCCTGAAGAGAAGCCTGGGTTACCTCAAGCTGTTTTAGTAACTGGGCGTTGCCGATAAAGAATTTATCGGCGGCCTTGGATACGTTTTCTATTGCCTGGGCTTCGCCTTCCGCTCTCAGAATTGCCGCCTGTTTGTCACCCTCGGCGGTGAGTATCTCCCTCTGCCGGTCACCCTCGGCAGTGAGTATCGCGTTCTGCTTATCTCCCTCGGCTTCAAGTATCTGTTTCGCTTTGTAAGCCTCCGCTTCCAGAATTGTCGCCCTCTTTTCTCTCTCCGCTTTCATCTGCTTGCTCATTGCTTCGGAGATATCGTGGGGCGGCTCTATCTCCTTTACCTCCACTCTTGTCACCTTCACCCCCCACTTATCGGTGGCTTCATCCAGGGTTTCGGTCAGGGCGGCATTGATGCGTTCCCTTGAGGACAACGACTCATCAAGAGCCATCTCTCCGACAACGTTTCTTACGTTTGTCTGCGCCAGCTTGCTGACGGCAGCATAGAAATTAGCCACTTCGTACCTTACAGCCTGGGCGTCGGTTACATAGTAGTAGATTACGGCGTCTATGGTTACGGTGACATTATCATTGGTGATGACCGGCTGCGGTGCCATGTCAAGGACTGTTTCCCGCATGTCAATCCTGGATACAAGAGAATCCACAAACGGTATAAGGAACCTCAGCCCCGGCTCTAATGTCTCTTTGTACTTGCCGAACCTCTCCACGATGCCCCTCTGTGCCTGATGGATAATAGTTGCCGATTTAGCCAGCAATACCACTGCTATTACCAGGATAATAATGAGGATAATAATACCTGCCGACATTTTAATTACCTCCTTTAGATTTTTCGACTATTAAAGTAGCCCCGGTGACGCCGGTGACGACTACTTCATCCCCCTCGTTGATATCTTCTTCCGCCCTTGCCCGCCACCGTTCGTTACCAACCCGGACACGTCCATCGGCGTTCCGGGCAATATTTTTCAAAACAATTCCTTTTTTGCCGATGATGGCATCGATGTTCGTTCTCGCCGTTTTTACCGCGGTCCACCTGTGGACATACCGCCTGCCGATGACCACGTAGGCGACACAGATTACGGCGGTGACGATTAGGGAAAGCACCCAGGAATGACCCGGCCAGGTAATCAGTCCCCCGAGGATAAAAGCCGAGCCTATGAATACGAGGTCGAAGCCCGTCTCCACGCCAACGATAAGCTCCAGCAAGACAAAGAGGAGTCCGGCGCCCACGAATATCAGCCACAACCAGGTATCGGCAAATCCCATAGCTACTTCACCATTCATATATAACCCTCCTTTATAACCCTCCTTTCTTGCCTTTTAGATATCACTTTATACAATCGCAGGAATTCGAAGTAATCAGTTTAGCTCATAGGGTTGCTTCGGAAGGCGGGTTCTTTTCGACTTACGTTTCGCGGTGGTAGCTATTACCCTTTTAATTAAGAAATAGACCAAAAACAACAGAGCTACTATAAGCCATATCGCCCCCAGACCTATGCCGACTGTATAATTCATGTACAATCCTTATTCCGAATGCTTCAACTACTAAAGACTATATAAGTATATCGGGATTTAAGTTTATTTTTTATACAGGGGATTGTCAATAGCCACGATAAGTGGTTCTGTTTGCATTTGGTTGATTGGGCTGTCATTGCCAGGAGCAGGTCAGCAGAGGCAAGCGGGCGG
>CAZOUZ010000072.1:0-9045 GCA_964583115.1 uncultured Dehalococcoidales bacterium | reverse complement strand
GTCTCGGCAAGGGCTTCGGGCACCACCCTGACATCGGAGACAACGGTCATAAAGTTGGTGTCCCCCTGCCAGCGGGGCACGATGTGGGTGTGGATATGGTCGTCAATGCCGGCGCCGGCTGTCTTAGCCAGGTTCATACCCAGATTAAAACCCTCGGGGTCGAACTCCTTCCTCAGTACCTCGACACTGCGGCTGACAATCTCGAAGTGCTCGCTGCGTTCCTCTCTGGTCAGTTTCTCCAGGCTGTCCACGTGACGGTAAGGGGCTATCATCAGGTGACCCGGATTGTAGGGATAGCGGTTCAGCATGACGAAATTCTTTTCTCCCCGGTAGAGAATAAAGTTTTCGGCATCGTTGTCCTCTTTCGGCTTTTCACAGAGGATGCAGCCTTCCGGTCTCTCCGCCTTTATATACTCCATACGCCAGGGTCCCCAGATGTGCTTCATATCACCCTCCTCAAGCTTACTCGCTGTCAACCGCTATTTTAGTCCACCGCCCTTAAAGCGTCAAAATTTTGGAAAAGCCGCCTGAAAACCGCTGAAAATCATTGTAAAAAATCTGATTTTGCTCTATAGTTTACTTTGGCTATGCGAGAAAAGACCTCCTCAAAGGAAATGATTACTTTCCTGGGAACGGGCGGTGCCAGGTTTATGATAATCAGCCAGCTGCTGGCTTCAGGCGGCATCTGGCTGGACTTGGACGGCACGGAAATACTTATCGACCCGGGCCCCGGCTGCATAGTCCAGACCATAAAAAGAAAACTCAAGCCGGAGAACCTGAGCGCCATTGTCATATCTCACCGCCACCTCGACCATGCGGCGGATGTCAACGTGATGGTCGAGGCAATGACCCATGGAGGACACAAGCAGCATGGCAGGCTGTTCGCCCCTGCCGACGCCCTGGATAACGAGCCGGTCATCTTCTCATACCTGAAGGACTACCTGGACGGAGTCGAGCTACTTGAGGAAGGCAAGTCTTATTCGGTAGGCAATATTTCCTTTTCCACCCCGGTCAGGCATATCCACCGGGCGGAGACCTACGGCATGGTCTTCAAAACGGCAAAACACACCTTCTCCTATATCGCCGATACCAAGTATTTCGAGGACCTGAAAAAACACTACAAAAGCGATTTGCTGATTATCAATCTCGTCTTCCTGGAGCCGCGCCCCGATTCCGATAACCCGCTGACTCCCGCCGACCACCTGGCGGTGCCCGACGCCGAGAGAATCATAAGGGACATAAAGCCAAAAGCAGCCATCCTTACCCACTTCGGGATGGGTATCTGGAGGGCAAAACCGCAAAAAATTGCCGGGAGCCTGACAGAGAAAACCGGCGTCAGGGTGATTGCCGCCCGTGACGGTATGAAGTTCGACCTGGCAGAGCTTGACGAGACCGGCTGATAACCGGGCGCTCTTTGGCTATTCCCCCGGCTTCAAGTATAATGGCACTTGTGGGGAATAAAGTAACCAATCTGGATAGAATCCTTCACCAGGTCAATAAGCCGGCGCGCTATACCGGCGGCGAGTGGAACAGCATCGTCAAGGACTGGGAGAATACGCCGGTCAGGGCCGCCATTATCTACCCCGATTTGTACGAAATAGGCATGTCGAACATGGCGCTGCCCATCCTCTACGAGCTTCTCAACAGCCGGCCGGATGTCCTCGCTGAAAGGTGTTTTGCCCCCTGGCCGGATATGGAGGCGCTGATGAGGGCAGAGGAAATTCCTCTCTTCAGCCTCGAGTCCCGTCACCCGCTGAAGGACTTCGATATTATCGGCTTCTCACTCGGCTACGAGCTTACCTACACCAACGTGCTCAATATGCTCGACCTCGCCGGAATACCGGCGCCGGCTGCGGAGAGGGACGAGTCCCACCCGCTGGTAATAGCCGGCGGAAGCTGCGCCCTCAACCCGGAACCGATGGCCGACTTTTTCGACCTTTTCGTAATCGGAGACGGAGAAGAGGTGGTCTCCGAGCTGCTCGACGTTTACAGGGACTGGAAACAGACTGAAAAAGCCCCCAGAGAAGACCTGCTCCGAAGAGCGGCAGCTATCCCCGGCATCTATGTACCCGGTCTTTACAGAGCTGAATACCAGTCCGACGGACTTCTCAAAAGCATTACGCCGGTTGTACCCGAGGCAAAACCGGCCATCCGGCGGCGGATAGTGACCGAACTGCCCCCTCCGGTCACCAGTCCGGTTATCCCTTACATCGAAGTAACTCATGACCGGGGGGCAATAGAGGTACGGCGGGGCTGCAGTCACGGCTGCCGTTTCTGCCAGGCGGGGATAATCTACCGCCCGGTGCGCGAGAGGCCGCAGCAGGAGATTCTGGAGGCGGCTGAAGAAATAATCGCCAACTGCGGCTACAGCGAATTATCTCTGGTATCACTGAGCACCGGCGATTATACGGGGATTAGCGAGCTGGTAGCCGAACTCCGGAGACGTCACCCCAACCTTGCCCTATCGCTGCCCAGTCTCTATATAGACACCTTCTCAGTGGAGCTGACCGACTCCCTTGCCTCCTACAAGAGGACCGGGCTTACCTTCGCCCCCGAAGCCGGGAGTGAAAGACTGCGGCTAATCATTAACAAGAATGTCTCCGAAGATGAGCTTATGCAAACAGCCGCCGCCGCTTTCGACCGGGGCTGGACGGGGCTCAAGCTCTACTTTATGCTCGGACTGCCCGGCGAGACGATGGAGGATATAGAAGGCATCGTCACACTGGTGGAGAAAGTCCGCTCACTGAGCCGAAAGACCAGGGGAAGGACACCGCAGATAAGGATTACCCTCTCGACCTTCGTGCCCAAGCCGCACACCCCCTTCCAGTGGGTAGCCCAGGAGAGCGAAGAGGGACTCAATGCCAAACACGAAGTCCTCAAGCAGGGCTTAAGAAAGAAAGGAATAAAATTCTCCTGGCAGGACCCGGCGGTAAGCTTCCTCGAGGCGGCACTGTCGCGGGGGGACCGGCGGCTGGGCGAGGTCATCCATAAAGCCTGGAAGCTCGGCTGCACCTTCGACTCCTGGGGAGAACACTTTCGCCCTGAAAAATGGCGGCAAGCCTTTGAGGAGTCCGGCATCGACCCCGGCTTCTACTCACATCGGCAGCGCTCTCTGGACGAGGTACTCCCCTGGTCTCATATAGACACCGGCGTCAGCGCCGACTTCCTGAAGAAAGAATACGAACGCTCGGTAGAATGCAAAGTTACTCCGGACTGCTTTACCGGAGACTGCAACGCCTGTGGTCTTGAAAATTTCGAGCCTGCCTGCCGGCAGAAAGCGGTTTAACCCTCGATGAAGCAGGTGATGGCGACCACGCTGTCTCCCTCGCCGAGTTTCATCAGCCTGACCCCCTGGGTGCTCCTGCCCTGAACGGTAATTCCCTTTGTCGGGTCTTTCTCCTTTGTCGGAGTGCGTATTACAATGCCATCGGCGGAGATAATCATTACCTGCTCGGTCAGAGTAGTCATTTTGGCGGTAGCCACTTCACCCGTCTTTTCGGTAACCTTAAATGTCCTGACGCCGCTGCCGGCGCGCTTCTGACGGGGGTAACCGCTGACCGGGGTAAGTTTACCGTAGCCGTTGGCGGTAACGATAAGCAGCATGTCCTCGGGATTGGCGATTTCCATCGCAATTACCTCATCGCCCGCACCCAGCCGGATACCGCTTACTCCGCCGCTCGTTCTGAGGCTGGCACGCAGACCGGACACGCCGAACCGTATCGACTGCCCGTTCCGGGTTACCATCATCACGTCGTCCTCTTCGACAGCCAGACGCGCCGCCACAAGCTCATCCCCTTTCTCCAGCTCCACATCCATAGCGATAAGCCCGCTGCTCCTTACCACGGCGAACTGGCTCGAAGCCGTCTTCTTTATCTCCCCCTTACGTGTAGCCAGCATCAGAAAGCTGTCCGTATTGAAATCGGTTACCGCCACTATATCGGTAACCCTCTCCTGCTCGGCAATGGGGATGAGGTTAATCGCCGCCAGCCCCTTGGCCGTTCTTGAGCTTCCGGCCGGGATTTCATAGCACTTGAGGCGGAAGACCCTGCCCCGGTTGGTGAAGAAAAGCAGGTTATCGTGGGTATCAGCCACCACCAGGAGCCTGGCGGCATCGTTTTCCCTGGTCGGCATGCCGGTGATGCCTTTGCCGCCGCGATGCTGCGGCGAGTAGAGTTGGGAAGGCACCCTTTTGACAAATCCCCGGTTGCTCAGTGTAACCACCACTCTCTGGTGAGGAATAAGGTCCTCTGCATTAAACTCTACTTCCCCCTCCTCGCTTATCTCGGTCCGCCGCTCGTCGCCGTACTTCGCCTTCAGTTCGCCGATTTCTTCCTTGATGAGCAGCAGCATCCTCCGCGGGTTCGCCAGGAGGTCTTCCAGGTAAGCGATGTTTTTCAGCACCTCGGTATATTCATCGAAGACCTTTTTCCGCTCAAGGTTCGCCAGCCGGCGCAACTGCATATCGAGAATAGCCTGCGCCTGAATCTGGGACAGCCCGAAGTCGTCCATCAGGCTCTGGCGGGCTTTCTCGGCGGTCTGGGACTTGCGGATGGTGGCGATAATTTTGTCTATCTGGTCGAGAGCTATTTTCAAGCCCTCCAGGATATGGGCCCTCGCCCTGGCGCCCTTCAGCTCAAACCTGGAGCGCCTGGTAATCACCGTGCGGCGGAAGTCTATAAAATTCTGAAGGGCCTCTTTCAGGCTGAGCACGCGGGGCTGACCGTCAACCAGGGCAAGCATGTTGACAGAGAAAGCCGACCGCATGGCGGTGTGTTTGTAGAGGTTTTTAAGCACCACCTGGGGTTGGGCTTCCCTCTTCAGCTCGATAACTATCCGCATACCCTGGCGGTCCGATTCATCACGCAGCTCACTGATACCGGTAATTTTCTTATCGGATACGAGGTCGGCTATCTTCTCCACAAGGGCGGCTTTATTCGTCTGATAAGGAAGCTCGACAATCACTATCTGGCGGCGTGTCAACTCCTCAGCCTCGTCTATGTATGCCTTGGCCTGAACCACTATCCTGCCGTGCCCGGTAGCGTAAGCGCTCCTGATTCCCTCCAGGCCCTGGATGATGCCAGCGGTAGGAAAATCGGGTCCCTTTACAAACCGGGTAAGGTCTTCGACAGTAGCTCTCGGATTCTCAATGAGGTGGGAGATGGCGTCACATATTTCACCGAGGTTGTGAGGGGGAATATTTGTCGCCATTCCTACCGCAATCCCGGCGCTGCCGTTAATCAGCAGGTTGGGCAGCCGGGTAGGCAGCACCGTGGGTTCCTTCAGGCTGTCATCAAAGTTGCCGGAAAAGTCAACGGTATCTTTATCAATATCAGCCAGCATCCGACTGGAAAGCTCAGTCAGGCGCGCCTCGGTATAACGCATCGCCGCCGGAGGGTCATTATCCATACTGCCGAAGTTACCCTGACCGTCGACCAGGGGATAGCGCATCGAGAAGTCCTGCGCCATGCGCACCATCGAATCGTAAATGGAGGTATCGCCGTGAGGATGATACTTACCCATAACCTCGCCGACGATACGGGCGCTCTTTTTGTGAGAGCCGGTATGGGTAATCCCCATATCGTTCATGGCATAGAGAATGCGGCGCTGCACCGGCTTCAGACCGTCTCGCACATCGGGTAAAGCACGGGAGACGATGACGCTCATCGCGTAGTCGAGATAAGAACTCTGCATTTCATCTACTATGTTTACCGGTTTGGTATTTCCAATTACCATGCTCTATTCGACCTCCTATTCCTCGATATCAACCTCATCATCAATGTCATCGGACTCTTCAGTAAGTATCTCGCCCTCCTTGTCTCCACCGACTATGGTATAGGTGGGCTCACCGGATAATGATTCCTCATACTCGAGCTCACGCCTGATTATTCTATCGCTGATATAAGGCCGCGCCGCTTCCACTCCCCTCGGCGGGAAGGACAGACTCCCCACCTGAGAGGGGTCCTGGTACGTCTCTCTGATAATAACGGCTACACCCTCTTCCGTAGCGTTTATAACAGTAGCCGTATACTTATTGCCCCCCTGCATCAGTTTAACAAGCCGCTGCCCGTGCCTGGGCTCAACCCGGCCCAGGTACTCGCCGCGGACATCCTCCGCTACCAGGCTAGAGCCTTCTATTCTCAGGTTTACTTTGCTGCCGGCAACCGTTTTAGCCAGTATTCCCGGCGGTGCCAGCCGGTACAGGTTGACCACCCCCGCCTTGCCCACTTCTTTAATAAACTGCTGCGGCTCGACGGCATAAGAAGTGCCCCCCGAACTAACCGCAGGCTCTCCTAAATGCGATAAACGGTTAAGGTTCTTCCGGGCAATGTTGTTATAAGGGTCGAGCTCCAGAGCTTTCTCGTAGTACTGCTTTGCCAGAGAATATTCACCAAGCTCCATATAGGCTCTACCCAGACGGTTGTAGATATCGACATCGTTGGGGAAGCTCTCCAGCAGACTCTCGTTAGCGGCTATCGCCTCATGCCACCTTCCCTGCATGGCTAACAGGATAGCTTCCTTGTTGGACGTGCGTTTCAATTTGGTGCGGTCTTCTTCCCGATATGCCATTACCGGTTACCCGATTATCCTTTGCCCTTTACCCTCTATTTTACCCCAGCTTACTTGTTTTTATCCAGTTCAAATGCCTGGTGTAAGGCACGGACCGCATCTTTAACTTTTGCCTCGTCAATAATACAGGTTATCCTTATTTCCGAAGTAGAGATAAGCTGGATATTTATCCCCTGCTCGCTGAGCGTCTGAAACATCCTGGCGGCGTAGCCGGGAGCGTCCTGCATTCCGGTGCCGACAATACTGACCTTGCCAAGTTTGGAATCACCGATGCAGTCCCTGGCACCGATTGACTCACTTATCGGCTTAACGACCTCGAGAGCCTTCGTCAACTGGCCTTTAGCCACGGTAAAGGTCAAATCGGTAATGTTTTCGATACTTGCGTTCTGAACGATTGTGTCAACACTGACATCGGCTGCGGCTAACGGCTCAAAGATGGCTGCGGCAATACCCGGGCGGTCGGGAACACCGACCACCGTTATCTTTGCCACATCGAGGTCATGAGCCACGCTGCTCACCTTATTTCGCATTTCCATAGACGCCCCTCCGTGAATTAATGTACCCGGACTATCAGTGAAACTGGAGGTTACCAGTATAGGAATACCGGACAGCCCCCCCAGCTCAACCGCCCGTGAGTG
This sequence comes from uncultured Dehalococcoidales bacterium, assembly GCA_964583115.1. GTDB lineage: Bacteria > Chloroflexota > Dehalococcoidia > Dehalococcoidales > UBA2162 > CAYVOV01. The sequence goes on along the minus strand of CAZOUZ010000072.1, from coordinate 1,840 downwards.
CATCACTTTAGCTCCATAGCTGGCTAGTTCCAGCATCTCTTCATAGCCGATTTCAGACAGGCGCTGCGCCCCGGGAACGAGGCGCGGGTCGGCAGTATAAACGCCTTCAACATCGGTGTATATCTGGCATACCTCAGCCCCCAGGCTCGCCGCCAGAGCTACCGCCGTGGTATCGGAACCGCCTCTACCCAGGGTGGTAACATCCAGTTCCTCGGTAATCCCCTGAAAACCGGCGACAATTACAATATTCCCCTTCTCCAGTTCCCCGACTACCCGCTTCGATTCGATTTTCAGGATACGGGCGCGACTGTAGGTAGCATCGGTACGTATCCCCGCCTGGGCGCCGGTGAGACTGATTGCCTCGTAGCCCATAGCCTTGAGCGCCATTGTCAGCAAAGTAGCCGAGACGACCTCCCCGGTAGAGACCAGGGCATCCAGTTCACGGCTGTCAGGGCTCTCGGAAATCCGGTAAGCCAGGTCGAGCAGTTCGTCCGTTGTATCACCCATCGCCGAGACGACCACCACCACCTGGTTTCCCTTGTCTTTAGTAGCGGCAATGCGCCGGGCGACATTCTTAATCTTCCCGGCATCCGCCACCGAAGAACCGCCGTATTTCTGGACTATGAGTGACATTTATAAAGCTAACTCCGCAGGATATTTGTGCTCTGGTGCCAACGGCTTAAACCGTTCTCACCAGCTTCCTCATAATATTATAACCGGGGTCAATATACAAGCTGGTTTTGACGGCCTCAGCCTCGGAAAATCCTGCGGCTCCGTTTTTTGTAAACCCCTCACCCCAGAGCATAAATGGGACCGGGTCGGCAGAGTGCGTCCTGATTTCAATCGGCGTCGGGTGGTCGGGTGCTACCAGCAGCCTCAAGCTATCTCCCCGCCAGGTCCTGAGACGGCTGACGACCTCCTCATCTATCCTCCGGATAGCCTCCACCTTACCGTCAATAGAGCCGCCGTGAGCGGCTTCATCCGGCGCCTCGATGTGGACAACCGCCATATCATTCTTCTTTATCGCCTCCAGAGCCCCGTTTATCTGGGCAGCAAAATCGTTGTCCGGCCCATCGGTAACTCCGGGTATATCAAGCACTCCCATTCCCACCATCTGCGCCAGACCTCCGAGAAGGTCTACCCCGGACGTCATCACCGCATCGAGACCGTACAGCTTTTTGAAGGCGGGCATTTCCGGCAGCTTGCCGCTCCCCCAGAAGAGCCATATCGTGTCCGGGGCGACATCGCCGCGAGCCTTCCGCTCCGCGTTTACCGGGTGCTCCCGCAGCACTGCCTCCGAGCTTCTCATCAGCTCCAGCAGGAGGTCACTGCCCGTACCGTGAGGCAGAAACTCGCCGACGGGCTTTCCGGGTATATCGTGCGGCGGAGTGCAGACAGCCGAAAGGGTGTCCTCCCGTCCCATTATTTTGAGGATATGCCGGTAGCTGATACCGGGGTAGAACCGCACCCGGTCATCGCCCAGGCTTTCGTTCAAAGCATCGATAAGCTGTTTTGCTTCATCGGTGCCGATGTGCCCGGCGCTGTAGTCGAACATCTTACCGTCGCGCACAGCCACCAGGTTACAGCGGAAGACCACCTCTCCCTCCTCGACGGGGATGCCCATGCTCCTGGCTTCGATACTTGCCCGCCCCCGGTAGTAGAGCTGCGGGTCATAGCCGAACAGGGACATACAGGCACAGGCGCTGGAGGGCTCCATCCCCTCGGGCACGGTGCGCGCCATTCCCAGGATGCCTTCCTGCGCCATTGCATCAAGGTTCGGGGTCGGCGCCAGCTCAAGGCAGGTCTTGCCGCCGCGCTCCGGCAGCGGCAGACCGGAAGC
>CAZOUZ010000071.1:7313-9238 GCA_964583115.1 uncultured Dehalococcoidales bacterium | reverse complement strand
AGGAATCTAAGTAACAAGCCAAACGCGAAGCTGTAGAATCCAGGAAAGCCGCAGAGGCCGTGAATCTAGCCAGAGAGCAGGCTGAGGAAGCCAAGGAGAAAGCCAGACAGGAAGTCGAGGAAGCTAAGAAAGCCGCCGAGGCTGAGAAACTAGCTAAGGAGCAGGCCGAGGAAGCCAAAGAGAGAGCCAGACAGGAAGCCGAGGAAGCTAAGAAGCAAGCCGAGATTGAGGCTAAAGAAAAGGCTACTCAGGAAATAGAAGAGGCTAAGCAAGCCCTGGAGGCTGAGATAGCAGCCTGGGAAAAGACTGCAGGTGAAGCCGTCGAGGCTGCCGATGAAATCAGCTCTGAACTCTACCGGAAAGATGTTGAACCGTTACTCTCATTACCGATAACGCCTGACCAGATTAAAGACATAGAGAAATACCTCAAAGAGGTAGAAAGCACCAATGAAGCACTGAAGAAGGGTAAAATCGGGACCGAGGAAGCGATAAAAAGACTCCGGAACATCTCCGCAAAAATATCCTGATGAACAGGTCACTAACTGGAAGGTGGAGATAAATTGAAGGTAGATTTTAGTAAACTGGACAGGGCTTTTAACCCGAAGTGCCTGGTTATTATAGGGGACAAGAGAGCGAGCAATTATATGTGGCTCCGTTCCCACAGCAACTTCAAGGGAAAGCTCTATTCCGTCCAGATTGACCCTCAGGAAGTCGAGGGTATAAAAGCCCTGGGGATAGAAAATTATACCAGCGTTTTAGATGTCCCGGAGCCCATAGACCTGGCGATTGTGGCTGTGCCAAGGGCAATCGCTGCCAGGATTTTAGATGACCTTATTCGTAAAGAAGTGGCTGCCGCCCATTTCTTTACCGCCGGCTTTTCCGAGACCGATACCGAAGAAGGGATAGAGCTGGAACGCCTGCTCACCGGGAAAGCAGCCGCAGCGAGCTTCCACCTCGTCGGTCCGAACTGCATGGGAATTTTCAACCCGAGCATCGGCATCGGGCAGGGTAACGGAATGCAATATACCGGCTCTGCCGGGGCGGTGGGTCTTATCTCGCAGAGCGGCACCCACGCTGTCGGCTTCAACCATGAGGCACACCTCCAGGGACTGGATATAAACAAATCCGTAAGCTTCGGCAACGGAATAGTGCTCGATTCCCCCGATTACCTTGCCTACTTCGGTCAGCGCCAGGAGATTAAAGTTATCGGTATGTACCTGGAGGGAGTGAAGGACGGACAGCGGTTCCTCAAGGTCTTGAAAGAAGTGTCTGCCCGGAAGCCGGTGGTGATATGGAAAGGCGGGCGGACGGAAGAAGGAGAACGGGCGATTGCCTCTCATACCGGCTCCCTGGCTGTCTCCCAGACGATATGGGATGCGGCGGTAAAACAGTGCGGGGCGGTAAAGGTAGCCAGGATGGAAGAAATTATCGATACCATGAAGGCCCTGCTCTATCTCCCGCCGGTCAGCGGGGAGAGAGTAGCCATAACCGGGGGCTCCGGGGGACAATCGGTAGCCATTGCCGATGTTTTCTCTGAAGCCGGACTGAAGGTGCCCTTGCTCAGCAGAGAATCCTATGACGAGCTTGCCTCATTCTATAGCCTGATAGGCGGCGGCTATCTCAACCCCATAGATACCGGCAATACCAATCGCCGGGAGATAAAGCGCATAATGGAGATTCTTGAGCGTGACGCAAACACGGATAACCTTGTGCTGCTGGTCAACACCCGCATCGGTCCCACCGGACCGCTTGAAACTCAACTGGACATGCTGATTGACATCAGGCAGAAAAGCTCGAAGCCGGTGATAGCTATTGTCCCTTCTTCCTTCTCGCCGGAGGGAGTGCAGCAAACGAGCGATATCATGATGAAGCTTCAGAGCGGTGGTGTTCCGGCATTTACCAGCCTCGAGCGCGGCGCCTTCGCC
>CAZOUZ010000071.1:0-7213 GCA_964583115.1 uncultured Dehalococcoidales bacterium | reverse complement strand
AGCCAGATGGTGACACCGTCGACACCGATAATATGTTTGAGCTTCACGCGACCGTCACTGGCAGTAAAGGTGGTATCGTCGTCTCCCTGGGCTGCCAGTACCGGAGCTATATTTTCCAGCTCATTAAGCACCGAAACGGCAAAGATATCTCCCCCGTGCAGAATCATATCGACACCACGAAAGGCTTCCTTTAGCTGGTCGGGAAGTTTCTTTGCATGGTCGGGAATATGGGTGTCAGAAAGCAGACCTATAAGCATTTTATTGCCATTAGCTTAAGCTAAACTCCGCCATTTTGTCAATTTGGATAACCAGACGTAAACTGCCAACGCCTGTCTCGTGGAGAAAAGAAAGCGGTTTGTGCTATAGTGTGTCCAGACTCCTCTTGCAGGGTAATAACGGTGAAAAGAAGCTTTTCTGTAATTATTGCGGTATTGGTGCTGGGCAGCATTTTGTTATGCCTGTCAGGCGGGTGCCGGACAATAGAAGAAGATAGCCCCGTTGCAGAAGGGGGAGTCCTGAACCTGTACGGTATCGACCCGCACACCCTCGACCCGGCACTCTCCGGCGACGCCACATCCCACCAGTACATCATGCAAATTTTCGGCGGGCTGGTCCGTCTCGATGACAACCTGGAACCGTCCCCGGATATAGCCCGGGAGTGGAAAGTAAGCAACGACGGCAGGACTTATACCTTCTACCTGAGGGATGACGTCAGATTTCACGACGGCAGGGGAGTCAGGGCAGAAGACTTCAAGTATTCCTGGGAGCGCGCCTGCGACCCGGCTACCGGCTCCGGAACAGCCGGCACCTATCTCAGCGATATTGTCGGCGTAAGCGAGGTACTGGCAGGTAAAAGCAGGGAAATCAGCGGCGTCAGGGCTCTCGACGACAACACCCTCGAGGTCACCATAGACACTCCGAAGTCCTTCTTCCTGTCCAAGCTTACTTACCCCACCACCTACGCTGTTGACAGAAACAACGTAAAATCGGGGAGCAACTGGTGGCATAATCCCAACGGCACCGGCCCGTTCAAACTGGCGCAGTGGGATGAGGCCAGCCGGCTTGTCCTTGAGAAAAACGGGCTTTATTACGGAGAGAAAGCCAGGGTAGATTCTGTTGTCTTTCACCTCTGGGCCGGCATTCCAATAAACCTGTATGAGACCGGCCAGATTGACATCGCCGGAGTTTCCGTCGACTATATCGATAAAGCAGCCGATAAGACGGGCGAATTCTACGATGAGCTGTTCACGGCTCCCGAATTGAGCTTCTACTACATCGGCTTTAATACCGAGAAGCCGCCCTTCAATGACGTCAATATCCGCCGGGCTTTCTCAATGGCTGTAGATAAGGATAAAATTGTTTCCCTTCGGTTCAGGGACATGGTGCAGCGGGCAGACGGCATCCTGCCACCCGGCATGCCCGGTTTCAATGAAGCGCTGTCCGGGTTAAAATATGACGCCGACGAGGCAAAGAGGCTGATTGGAGAGTCCGGCTACGGCGACGTCTCCAACCTGCCCCCCATTACCATCACTACCACCGGCTGGGGCGGCGCAATATCCGGGGACATGGAAGCCATCATTCACCAGTGGCAGCAGAACCTGGGAGTGGAGATAGAGGTAAGACAGCTTGAACCGGAGAGGTTCCTGTATCACCTCAGAGAGGAAAAGGACGAGATGTATGATATGGGCTGGATTGCCGATTACCCTCACCCGCAGGACTTCCTCGAAGTCCTCTTTCACGGCGAAGCCGAGTATAACTACGGCGGGTACAGCAACCCCGAGGTAAACGCTTTACTTGAGAAAGCCGGCGTGGAGATGGACAGCAAAAAGAGCCTTGAGCTGTATCAGCAGGCCGAACGAAAACTTGTCGAGGACGCCGCCTGCCTGCCTTTATGGTTCGGGCAGAATTATACTCTTATCAAGCCCTACGTCAAAGGGTATAACCTGAACCCGATGGGCTTCACAATGCTGAATACGGTGTCAATTGAGCCCCGCTAATTGTCCGGAACAAAAAACCAACGGTAATGAATAATATCCGGACGGGAAAGAAAAAATCGTGATTTTCTTGATAATTAGTTCAGCGAGTATTATAATAACTGACAATCATTATTTCCATATTAGACCGGGGGTTCGTTCACTGTGCAGATTAATCAGCCCCTGAAGCTGTCTGCATAATGAGTGATGATTGGGCATAAATGGAGGCAAAGAGTATAATAAAGGAGGAAAAGGAATATGGAAAGGTTTCAAAAACTTCTGGAAGACCCTCACAAGTATGCCAAAGAATGGAAAGCCAAGACCGGCGGCAAGGTGCTGGGCTATTTCGGCGACTACTTCCCTGAGGAAGTCGTCTATGCAGCAGGGGTGCTTCCGGTCCGTATCTTGAGTAAACCTGATGTTGACGGCATCAGTCAGCGCTATGTGTACGGCTCCTTTTGCCCATACACACGGGGTGTCCTGGCACAGGGACTGAAAGGCAGCTATGATTACCTTGATGGAATCGGGCACGGTGAGGACTGCATGCCGCTGCGCGGTGCCGTTGCCAACTGGTATGACCTGTTGTCCACTCCTTACCGGCATTACGTGGCGGTGCCCTCCCAGATGGACAGCCCGACGGCAAAGGTCCTGCTTTACGAAGAACTGAAAGCCCTGAAGAAGGACTTGGAAAAGTGGACGGGAAAGACCATCACCGATGACGCACTTGACCACGCTATAGACGTATACAATACCAGCCGTACCTTAATGAGGCAGGTATACCAGATGAGGCGGGCTGAAAATCCCAGGGTCTCCGGAACAGAAGCTTTTGCGATGGTACTCTCCAGCCAGATAATGGACAAAGAGGAACACAACAAGCTCCTCAAAGACGCCATCAGCAAGGCATACCAGCGTAAAGAGACATTTAACGGCCCCCGGTTGATGCTGCTCGGCAGTGAAATCGGCGATACCAGCCTTGTCAGCCTGATAGAATCAACGGGGGCGAACATCGTTATCGACAGGATAAGCGGCGGGAGCAACTATATCTGGAATAACGTAATCCCTGATGAAGACCGCTTACTCGCCATTGCTTACAGGTACATGGATAAACCCCGCAGCCCGGTAAAAGATGAATCATACCGCCGCAGGGTAAACGAGATTGTGGCACTGGCTATAGACTACAATGTCCAGGGAGTGGTCTATGCTCTTCATAAATTCTGTATCCCGCACCAGCAGGACCGTCCTGCTGTTTACAAGGAATTCGGCAAGAAACTTATACCGATACATGAAATTGAATATGATGATACTATCCCGGTAGGCGAATATAAGACACGAATCGAAACACTCGTCGATGTTATAAATAGATAATGCTATCAATCATTATTAATCAAAGGGAGGTTTAGAGATGTTGGTACAAAAACCTGAAAAGCTATGGGAAACAAGACCTCTTGACTGCTGGGCACAGGCCAAGGAACTGAGAGCGAGGTTCTACAACACCGAGAAAGAGGCAAGTAAAAAACGCATGTATCTGATTGGCGGCGGTGACGGACCTCAGCAGCAGTTTGGACCCGCCTTCGGCAACCTTCACTTCGTGCACCCTCATCCTGAAGCCGCCAGTATCGCCAACACCAGCGACTCTTACGCCAGACAGTGCCGGGCGGCAACGGAGATATATGGCTACGGGCGCGACCTCTGCGGCTACCAGCTGGACTACATCGGCGCTCTGTTGACCAATAAGCACTTCTCGGGCGAGGAGATGCCCCGGCGTGACTTCGTTATCCAGGGAAATGATATGTGCGCTATGTTCCCCAAGCTCGGTCAGCTTGAGGCTGAGTTCTGGGGCGTCCCGGAACACCACTCGGATACCACCGCTTATTATGACGAGCACGACCCGGAGAGAGACCAGGCAGTATCCGACTATGTGGCTGCCCAGTCTCTGGAGACGATAGAGTGGATGGAGAAAGCTCTGGGGAAAAAGTTCGACGATGAGATTTATATTGAAGGTATCAAGAGAAACTGGCGCATGAGTGCGTTGCGCGGGGATGTTATCGAATCGCTAACTCACGTTCCCAGCCCGCTCGACCAGAAGTCGGCTTACTCGCTATTTACCCTCGGCGGTCTGGTCGGAAGCGACCCGGAAGACACGGAAAAATTCTGGATAAATTTCAGGGATGAAATGAGATATCGCAACGAGCATAATATTGCCGCCCTGGCAACCGAGAGATACCGCTGGACGGAGAACGAGCCGCCGCCCTGGTTCTTCCTCAGATACTACCGCTATATGGAAGAATACGGCGCCATCTGCATCCAGACATTTTACCAGGGCGTGACGCTGGAGGAGCAGCCGGACGGGACATTCAAACGCCCGAAGACTCCCCTGGAGAGAGGCGTAGAGCTCAAGACCAGGGAAGATGCCGTCCGATACGGGATGATGGGACCGCCGCCGGGTGGTGCCCGTAAAGGCAGCGCCTGGGGAGGACACGGCCCTCTGCCCCAGACCTACTACGAAAGGCTGATGAATAGCATTAATGCGTTCAAATGTAACGGGGCAATCCTCACCCTTCACCGCGCCGGCATCGGCTGCGTCTACAGCATGAAGGCAACCGCCATCAAGATGATGAATGCTGGAATACCCGTTATGCACTACGAGATATCTCACCCCGGCGACAGGACGGACTTCGATGAAAACCGGATGCTCGAACAGCTCGACGTTTTCATGGAGACCCAGGGACTCAGAAAAATCCAACTCGACGACTAACACCGGACTTACAGTTAAAAACGGGGCCCCGCTGAAAAAGCGGGGCCTCAAGTTTACAGGACATTCTTTAAAACACTTATCCTTGTTAAGCGGAGGAACGAAGCCCCCGCACCAATCGCGGGGTGTCAGAGAGGGGCAAAGCCACCGAAATAATATAGGGGTGTTCTTAAGAGGGGGCAATAGCCCCCTCTTAATCTTCATTAAGGGCGGTGGGCGGGAATAGATAAAAGCGGAGGGGGTGGGATTCGAACCCACGGTCACTTGCGCGACAGCGGTTTTCAAGACCGCCTCCTTAGGCCTCTCGGACACCCCTCCACGCCGGCGGGATTCCCTATTTCTTCGGAATCCGCCTCACCTCGAAGACCACCGGGTTTTGAGCATCGGGGCAGGCAACCGTCGCAGCATCAGAGTCACTCTCCCAAGGAAAGGCTCCGCCATACATCAACACCTGGACGACAGGATAGAACGAGCCGAAAGCAAACATGCATATGCCCGAAGGAGTTTTAAACTCATCGCCCTTAATTACCCACTCATCACCAACATTGTGACCGGCGTGACAGGGATTCTTGTTGCCGGTCAGCTTGATTTTTACATCGTAACTTTCTGCCATTCCCTTTCTCCTTTTCTTTTCCTGAAACAACAGTATTATACCCAGAAGCTTCTATTAAAGCCAGTCCTGCCGGCAAACACAGTCATGCCCGCCTTGTCGTTGTGTCCCTGTTATGTTACACTTTTGAACTGAGGAGAACTATTTAATAATGAAGAAACGTGTTTTCTCCGGCATACAGCCGACGGGTGATATACATATCGGAAACTACCTGGGAGCTACGCAGCACTGGGCAGCCGAACAGGATAATTACGATAATATCTTTTGCATCGTTGACCTGCATGCTATTACGATACTGCAGGACCCGAAGGTATTGAATGCCAAGATTCGCGAAGTTACCGGCCTGTTGTTAGCCGCGGGTATCGACCCCGAACGGTCTATTGTCTTTATCCAGTCTCACATTAGCGCTCATGCCGAACTGGCATGGATTCTCAATTGCTTCGTCCCGATGGGTTGGATGCAGCGAATGACCCAATTCAAAGAGAAATCGCATGAACAGAAAGAAGTGGTGAGCGTCGGCCTTTTCGATTATCCGGCTTTGATGGCGGCTGATATCCTGCTCTACGATACCGATGCCGTACCGGTGGGTGAAGACCAGAAACAGCATGTGGAGTTAACCAGAGATATTGCGCAGCGTTTTAATTCAATCTATGGCGAGACTTTCGTACTGCCCGAGCCGACAATTCCTGAGGTGGGCGCCCGCATTATGGGGCTGGACGACCCTACTAGGAAAATGAGCAAGAGCGAATCATCTTCCGGCCATGCTATTAACCTGCTGGACCCGCCGGATGTTATCCGGAGTAAGATATCGCGTGCCACTACCGATTCGTTACGGGAGATTCGCTTTGATGAAGACCGGCCCGGCGTTAACAATTTGCTGGTTATCTACGAGCTCTTTACCGGAAAGAGCCGGAAAGACATAGAAGACTACTTTGCCGGTAAGGGCTATGCCGACCTTAAGAAAGAGCTGGGGGAAGTGGTAATAGAAGGACTAAGCCCGTTACAAAAACGCTACGGGGAACTGACTGCCGACCCGGCCTATATCGATTCTTTGCTCACCGAAGGGGCTGACCGTGCCCGCCCTCTGGCGGAAAAAACTCTGGCACTGGTAAAAGAGAGGGTGGGATTAGGGTAGCCCGGACTTTATTCCCCATAATATTAAATTCCGTGAGGTAGACCAGATTGGAAGTAATACCTGCTATAGACCTTAGAGACGGTAATTGCGTCAATCTATACCAGGGCGACTACAGCGATGAGACCGTTTTCTCCGATGACCCGGTACAGGCGGCTTTGAGGTGGCAGTCGCTGGGAGCGCCCCGGCTGCATATCGTCGACCTCGACGGCGCCGTTGCCGGTGAGCCGGTTAATCTCGATGTTATAAATACGCTGGCCGGCGCTATGCTGATACCTACCCAGCTTGGCGGCGGCATCCGTGATATAGAAACGGTAGAGCAGTTGCTTAGAGCCGGCATCGAGCGTGTTATCCTGGGTACGGCTGCCGTGGAAGACCCCCAACTGGTCAGGGAGGCGTGCCGTAAGTACCGGGACTCCATTATCGTCGGCATCGATACCAGGGACGGGATGATTGCCGTCCGGGGCTGGCAGCAGGAAACGGAGCTGAAAGGCGTGGAGTTTGCCGGGACAATGGCGGCGCTGGGAGTAAGACGTTTCCTCTGCACCGACGTTGTGCGTACCGGCACTCTCACCGAGCCGAACTTTACCGCTATCTCCGAGCTTATAACAGCGGTCGGACTGCCGGTTATCGCCGCCGGCGGAATATCCTCCATTCAGCACCTCAGGATGCTGAAACAGCTAGGCGCCGAAGGCGCCGTCGTAGGCAAAGCCCTCTATACCGGAGACATCGACCTCAAAAAGGCG
>CAZOUZ010000070.1:0-9448 GCA_964583115.1 uncultured Dehalococcoidales bacterium | reverse complement strand
GGGTATTATCCAGATTAAACCGTGGACTATCCTGGAACCTGTTTATGGAGGCATTAGAGAGCGATATATCCGATATCCAGGGAGGTACAACAAATGAGGGAATACATCTTGGCGCAATGGCAGGAACCATAGACCTCATCCAGCGCTGTTACACAGGAATAGAGACTCGCAACGATAGATTATGGTTCAATCCGAATCTTCCGAGAGAACTAAAGAATATAAGTTTTAATATCACCTATCGAGGAAACTGGATTAGCGTCCAGATTAATAGAAAACGACTACAGATAAAGGCCAGGCATTATTCCACCGCACCAATCAATATTGGCTTCAGGGACCGTCTTATGCAACTCAGCCCGGGCGAGTCTGTGGAGTTTCGTATTTGACGCTACAAGCAGTTAATCAGGGTGTCACAGGTTCGAGACCTGTACGGCCTACCAGTGTACTTTCGTTGTGATATAGTGTGCTATTGTTGTCAGAAAGTTGCCTCTTGCTGTTCTTAATGGTGTCTTGTAGCCGTTCCTCATAGTGACAGAATGCAAAAATTGTCACATCTAGGTACCGTTAAACAAACCTCGCGATCTTTACTCACTCATGCGTACAAATATTTGATACCGTTTGCCTTTTCTATAAAACGAGAATCATGAAAGAACAAATACAGAGTAGAAGGGAGATGTTGAAAATATTTATACTCTTTTGCATCCAACAACCTTTACTTAGCGAGATCTTCGTACTGAAATACTTCTTCTAATGTTACCGCGAAAGCTTTAGCAATCTTAAAGGCGAGTTCAATGGACGGTACATATTTCCCTTGCTCAAGCGCGATAATGGTTTGCCGTGTGCAACCGGCCCGTATAGCTAATTCTTCCTGTGTCATCTCATCAGTATCGAAACGCAGCCTTCTGATACGGTTGCTTATCCTAGCAGTCTTGGCCATTGCCAGCCCCTCTCCCATAGCCAATCAGGATACCGACGGATTGGGCTATTGTACTAATAATAAGAGTGGATATCATTATTAAGGTCAGGTAAATAACCGGTACCTGCCCTTGATCACTAAAAGCTTCGGTCAATGCTATTGTCCAGGCCACCAGAGAGAACAAGATTACTAAATATTGGATCTTTGGAGCCTTTGCCATTATTAACTTATCCCGTTCGTCAATTTGCTCTGGTTTTCTAAGAGTAAGATTGACGACTATGAGGTATGACAGAGGAACTCCTACCCACAATGCATATACGATCAACCTAAATCCCAGGTCTTCATCAAAGGTATTTATGTCCTTTAAAATGACAACTATTATAAGGACAATCGCCAGAGTAATCCCGATCCCTAAACTGTACAATGCGCGTTTTTGTAGTGGTGCCATGAGTTTTCCCTCCTTTAAATAGAGTGTTCTTTGTTTTTTTGGATTCTAATCATATCTACTATCGAAAGAAGCACTGCAATCCCAAAAAAGGAATAACTTATTAAACGGCCAGTATCAATGAAAATAATACCAAATACCACAAAAACCATACCAAATGTAGCAAGGCTAGACGGTTTACCAAATTGTTTCCTGTTTTTCCTTGAGAAAAGTAGGAAAAGCAAAAGCACGATAATAATCAGGGCAATAATTCCAATTCCACTATACAAATATTCCATTAGATCTCTCCTTTTCGGTTCTTTTTCATGGTGTATAAGTACCATGTATATTACATAGTGTAATGTATACTATACAATATGTCAAGTACAACATATGGAAATGTGAGGAAATGTTAGCTAAGGAAAGTTAATAGAGGATTACAGATATATTATTTACTTCTGTTTTCTCGTGTTTTCTAAGGTATAGTACTTCGGCTGCAGTATAAATGGAACTTTTTATATACTAACTAATAGGCAAACATCGAGATATCGACATGGACTTAGGCGAAATTAGTCCAGTTGTGGCAATTCGAACTTCAATAGACCAAAGCAAAGGTCTTTGAGAATGATTTAGTTCTACCTATTGACCCGCACGGTCTACCAAAGCTAAATAGACCATCCCTTTTGAGGAATTTAGAAAGAATCGGGGTGTCAAAACACCAGGTCAACCGACATCCCGATTTTTTTGCTCTTATTGATACTAGCGCCGTAACCCAAAGACTGAACTCCCTTCTTGACAAGTTTTGTTTATTGCGATAATTTGAACTTAGGATGACGAAGGGGTGGAGAGATGGACAGTAAGGATACCATAATTCAAAAGTCCATTGAAAACGCAGGGTTAGAAGTAGTCCTGCAGGACATACTGGATGCCATTGAAGACGAGATTATCATTATAGACCGGGAGTATCAGGTAAGATACGCCAATTCAGTGGTGTTAAACAAATTACAAAAGAAAGCAGAGTCACCTATCGGTAGAATGTGCTACGAGGTTCTTCAAGATAGGGATAGACCATGCAGAGAGCCACTGTGGGATTGTCTGCTAAAAAAAGTCATTGAAAAAGGGAAGGTAGCAACGGTTATTCATCCCGTTTCCTTTCCCGAAGCAATAAAATACCTCAAGATTACGGCCTACCCTCTGCGGGATAGCCAGGGCAACATTATAGCGATAATCGAATTACGGAAAGACGTTACTGCAGAGAGAGAGCTGGAAACACAAATCCTGAGACGGCACCACCAGCTATTAGCATTAAGTCACATCTCAAGTGCCGTGAGCGGACTGCAGGACCTGGATTCAACTCTAACAAACGCCCTGGACAGTGTTTTAGAGCTTATTAACGGGGATATCGGGGGAATATTACTCTATGACGAAAGGACAAAAACATTGTACTACCACGTCCAGCGCGGTCTTTCCTCCAAATATGCGGAGGAGATGAGGATACCCCTGGGCGAGGGAATAGCCGGAACGGTAGCCCAAACCGGTGAACCTATAATGTTAGAAGACATATCTAAAGATACTCGTACCGTTAGCCCCGACTTGATAAGCTCCGAGGGTCTTAAAGGATTTGTTTGCATTCCGTTAAAATCAAAAGATAAGGTTGTCGGTGCGATGAATATTGCCAGCCATGTTGCCGGGAGATTCAGTGAGGACGAAATGTCTCTCCTCAGTTCTATCGGTGACTATCTGGGTAGCGCCATCGAACAGGCAAGACTGCATGAACGCCTGGCCAGGTTAGGAGAGAGATACAGGGCGTTGCTCACACATTCGCTGACTGCTCAAGAGGAAGAACGAAAGAGAATTGCACGAGAACTGCATGACGAGACCAGCCAGGCGATTACCAGTATGACATTAAGTCTGCAGGCTATTATTACATTGGCGGAAATGAAAGGTATCGGAGATACTGAGTTTTTAGATATGGTTAAGGAGACACACTCTTTCGCAATTCACGCCGGCTATGAGATTGTTAGACTGATGAAAGAGCTCCGGCCCACACTGCTGGACGAGCTCGGGATGGCAGCGGCAATTCACCGGTATGCCAAGGACGCCCTTCAACCTCATGGCATCGAAGTATCTGCGGAGTTCACAGGCACGGATGAACGGTTCCCCTCTGAAGTCGAAATAACCCTTTTCCGTGTAGCTCAAGGGTTAGTCGGTAATATCCTGGAGCACTCAGAAGCGAAGAATGTTTCAATTAAGCTGGAGTGTGATGCACAGGAGTGTGTTCTGATAATTGAGGATGACGGCAAAGGCTTCGATGTTAGTAAGCTCACACGTGTGGAGTCCAGTGGCCGGGGAGCAGGCCTATTTACCATGCGGGAAAGGCTGCATTTAGCAGGCGGGACAGGTTACGTTGAATCTGAGCCGGGACGCGGGACTAGAGTTATTGCCCGGATTCCGATAGCCAGAGGTATAGAGGATGAAGAAGATAAAGGTACTTATAGTTGACGACCACAACCTTGTACGGGCTGGGATTCGCGCTTTGCTATCGCTGGCTGCGGATATTGAAGTGATTGGCGAAGCGTCAAACGGGAGGGAAACCCTGGAAAAAATCAGGCATGACCTGCCTGACGTGGTACTCATGGACCTGGCAATGCCGGTCATGGGGGGATTGGAAACGACGCGCCGTATACGGAAGGAATTCCCCAGTGTGCAGGTAGTAGTATTGACTCAGTATGATGATAACGAATATGTCATCCCTGTCATCGAAGCGGGAGCTCGCGGCTTCGTGACCAAGATGGCAGCATTCTCAGAGCTGGCTACAGCCATTCAGACCGCTTACCGGGGAGACTCCTACTTATCCCCGGTGGCAGCAACTGCTCTCGTTGAGAAATGGCAGCAGAAAACACCGGCGGAAGGAGAACAGGACCCTTACAAGCATTTAACGGATAGAGAAAGGGAAGTGTTTAAGCTGGTTGCCGAGGGGCATACTTCTCGGGAAATTGCTGCAATACTGGTAGTTAGCCCCAAAACGGTAGAATGGTATAAGACCTGTCTAATGAACAAACTGAACATACACAACAAGACTGACCTCATTAGATTCGCCATACGCAAGCGAGTAATAGCCCCGTAACAGACAGTACCCATCAGTTTTCCCGATTCTCCTCTATTCCAGTAGTTTTCCTAATACGAATTTAGGATATTCCCCTAGTAGATATTCCAGATACAAACCCGCTTCCTACCTGGTAGAATTCCTATTGCCAGATAATTATATTCAGCTATCATTAATTCGACGTTGATAATCCGGTTGGAGGTAATCGGATGTATTCATCATCGAATGATGAGAAACTAAATTACCCTGTCAATCGTACGGAGAGGCATTCTGACCACAGTCTGATACCACCCTGCCAGGCTGCCTGTCCCCTTCATATGGACATTCGGGAATATGTCGATTTGGTTGCACAGGGAAGGGTAATGGAGGCGTTACAGGTCATCAGAAGCGGTAATCCATTCCCTTCTATTTGTGCCTACGTGTGTACTCAACCCTGCGAGGATGTGTGCCGGCGCTCCCAGGTAGACAAACCAATCGCAATCCGGGCATTAAAAAGATTCGCTGTAGAGTTTGGTGGTGACCGGATGGTACAGGCTGAAGCTGAGACCAGGTACCCTGATAAAGTCGCCATTGTTGGGTCGGGTCCGGCAGGACTGGCATGTGCCTACTATCTGAGAATGCTCGGCTATCCGGTAACCGTTTTCGAGGCTCATACCGAGATAGGAGGTATGCTCCGGGTAGGTATTCCCCAATATCGTCTTCCGCGCGATGTGCTCGACACTGAGGTTCACCGGCTGAACCAGATAGGCGTTGAAATCAGGACAAATACAAGAGTGGTCTCTCTGGATTTGCTATTTGAACTGGGTTACAAGGCTATATTTATAACCATAGGCGCTCATCAGAGCCTGAGAATGGGAATAGAAGGAGAGGAGAGTCCCGGGGTAATAGACGGGGCTACCTTTCTCCGAGAAGTGAACCTCGGGCTTAAGCCGTCTCTTGGGGAAAATGTCGCTTTGGTTGGGGGAGGAAATGTTGCCATCGATGCAGCCCGCACCGCAGCTAGACTCGGGGCAAAAAAAGTGACCATCCTTTACCGCCGCAGTAAAGTGGAGATGCCGGCTGACCCAACGGAAGTAGAACAGGCCCTCGAAGAAGGAATAAAGATTCTGTATCTGGTGACACCAACCGAAATAGAAAGAAAAAACGGACAGCTACATTTAACCTGTGTAAAGATGAAGCTGGGCGAACCGGATACCAGCGGCCGGCGTCAACCTGTACCGGTAAAAGATAGTGAGTCTGTCAAGAAGTTCGATTCTCTGATTATTGCTACCGGGCAGGCACCTCAAGCGCCGGGTGATTTCGGGGTACGTACTGGCAGGGGCAGTACTATACAGGTTGACCCCATCACACTCACAACTAACCGGACAGGAGTTTTCGCCGGAGGGGATGCTGTAACGGGACCGGCGACTGTAACTGAGGCATTAGCGGCTGGCAGAATGGCAGCTTCCCGCATCGACGATTACCTCCAGCACAGATACCCGTTAGCCAGCAAACAGGAGAGGGAAACGCTGACCGGCGATTTGCTGCCTGAAACAATAGAAATGATACGGAAAATCGGACGAATCGAGCCACCGGTCCTTCCGCCCGAAACAAGGGCAAAAGACTTTGAACCGATAGAGTTGGGCTATGGCTGGGAAGATGCAATCAGCGAAGCGAGAAGATGTCTGCGGTGCGGTATAGGTGCGGAGATTCTATTTCAGGATAAATGTGCGACCTGTCTCACCTGTTTGAGAGTATGCCCGTACCACGTTCCCTATCTGGATGATACCGGTACTATCAAGATACCGCCCGACCAGTGCCAGGCTTGTGGAATATGCGTTGCCGAGTGTCCGGCAAAAGCGATAGTTTTAAGAAATCCTCGCGAGTTACGACATATTACCGAGGAGCTGGACCACGTATTCAGGTCTGCAGCAGAATCAAAAAGCAGGCCGCTTATTGTGGGCTTCTGCTGTCAGTACGGGCTCTTTGGTACCGGTACTTTAGGCGGTCTCTGGCGGGGAGCTAAGGCTGGTGTCTGGATTGTGCCGGTTCTCTGCATAGCCAAGGTGGAAGCCGAGCATCTACTACGCGCCTTCGAGATGGGAGCTGAGGGTGTCTTTATTGCCGGGTGTGGAGAACAATGTGCCAGAGAAAATACATCATCCCAGGTAATGCAACGCGTTGAGAAGGTTAGAAAAGTGCTGGCAGAGATTGGTATTGAGCCCGAACGCCTTCAAATGCTTGTCTCAGGTACCACCGGCGCGGACCCTGCTGAAGAACTGAACGAAGCTTTCGAGCAAATAAGCGGGTCTTATTTAGAATCATTAATAAAGCAGGAGGGAAAAGATTGATAATCGCAGAGCAAAAATCTTTAGCGGAAATAAGCCGAATGATTGCCCCTTATGAAAAAGTGTTAATTCTTGGTTGCGGCACCTGCATGACAGTTTGTGACGCCGGTGGTGAGCGTGAAGTCTCGTTTCTTCACAATGCACTACGCCTGGCACAGGCAAAAAGTGAAGGCATGGCTCACACCTTCTCCGAATACACATTGAAAAGGCAATGTGACCCTGAATTCCTTGACCTGCTCACTGATAAGGTTATCGATATAGATGCAGTTCTCTCTCTGGGCTGTGGAATCGGAGTGCAGGCTGTCGCAGAACGGCTCACGGATTTACCGGTGCTGCCGGGCGTTAATACTTCTTTCATGGGTATGACAAAGGAGTCGGGGGTTTGGGATGAGCGGTGCGCCGCCTGTGGCGATTGCCGGTTGGAAGATACCGGCGGTATCTGTCCGATTACAAGGTGTACCAAGGGAATACTAAATGGTCCCTGTGCCGGCACTAAAAACGGTAAATGCGAGGCTAATAAGGATATGGATTGCGCCTGGATTTTAATTTACAAACGATTAGAAAGGTTGCAGCAACTCGAAAAAATGCGCCGATATTACCCCCTGCGAAACTTTCGTACAATTCCCAGACCTAAAAGGATAACGAGCAAAGCCGGTATCGAGGCAGGAGGGAATGATGGCTAATTCGTTATTTGAAGAAAAGTTAAACTCCGGTGAGTTTGTGGTGACCACCGAAATCGGTCCTCCTAAAGGAGTCGATATTTCTGAGATGGTTCACCATATAGGTCTGCTGAAAGATAAGGTCGACGCTATAAACGTCACCGACCATCAAAGCTCGGTGATGCGTTTTCCTTCTATAGGCGGTTGCCTGCTGGTGAAAGAGCAAGGGGGTGAGCCTATTCTTCAGATGACCTGCCGTGACCGCAATCGCCTGGCACTTCAGGCCGACCTTCTTTTTGCCTACTCCAGAGATGTCTTCAATGTGCTTTGCCTCACCGGAGACTCTATTGACGTCGGAGACCACAAGGAAGCAAAACCTGTTTTCGATGCGGATTCCGTTCAATTGCTTAAAATGATTAAGACATTGGAGTCGGGAACAGATGCCGCCGGAAACGAGTTAAAGGGCACACCCAGGTTCTGTGCCGGTGCTACGGTTCATCCCGAGGCAGACTTTATAGAGCCGCAGCTTATAAAGTTCGATAAAAAGGTGTCTGCCGGGGCGCAGTTTTTCCAGACCCAGGGAATATTCGATTTAGCAAGCCTTCGCCGTTTCATGCAATATGCTTCCCAGTTCGATGTTAGAATCCTGGCGGGTATTATTGTCCTCGTCTCAGCCAGGATGGCAAAGTATATGAACGATAATGTCCCCGGAATAATTATTTCTCAAGATATTATCGACGAACTGGCGGCCGTGGAGAAGGGCAAAGGACTGCAAAAAGGAATTGAAATTGCGGTCAGGTTCATAAAAGCAATAAAGGAGGAAAACCTGTGCCACGGTGTACATATTATGGCGGTCGGTAATGAGAGCATTGTACCGGATATTGTTGAGGCGGCTGAAATTATAGATGTGCACCCCTGAAGCATTTAAGTAATGCACGATTTATGGGATGGTCATCCGACCGAATCTAGTGTAAGGAGGGAAAGTCAAATGGAAGATGAAAAATCAAGCAAGCTAGTAAAATCCGAGACGAGCAGAGAGCGTAAAAAGAGAAAGAAGGAGAAAATTCTCATTATTGATGATGAGCCTGATTTTGTAGAAGCCTGCCGGCGGACGATGGAAGCAAAAGCCTACCAGGTAATGAGTGCTTCTGACAAGACACTGGCTCAGGATATGATGGCGGCAGGACCCGACCTCGTTTTACTGGGTACACTGGCTCCGGCTGGACAGGCATTCTCTATGTATAAGTGGCTGGAGCAGCACACCAGATATAAAGATATACCTATTCTGGTGATTGATGCCCGGCAGGGGGAACGGAACATTCGAGGGTGGAGTACGTTTGAAAATGTTCAGGTGGACGGTGATGAATATCTATACAAACCTATCGAACCGGCTTCTCTAATCCCTCGAATTCAAAGCTTACTGGATGCAGCAACAAAGACAATAAGAATAATAGTAGTCGATGACCATACTATGATAAGGACCGGCATATCGGCGGTTATCGCCCTGCAAAAAGATATGGAGGTAGTTAGTGAAGCTGAAAACGGGCAGGATGCGTTCGATAAAGTGCTGCGATTTTCACCACACGTAGCGTTAATGGATATTTTTATGCCCGTGATGAGCGGCATAGAGGCGACCAAATTGATAAGTAAAGAATGCCCGCAGACAAAAGTCTTAATTTTAACCCAATACGACGAAGAAGAGAATATGATTGTCGCCAAGCAGTCGGGAGCATATGGTTTCATTCCGAAGAAAGCCGCCAGTTCTGACCTCATAAGGGGTATTAAATACGTAAGCCAGGGGAAATATTTCCCGCCGTCTTTTGCCGAATTAGTTGTTAACTAGCAATATTTGCGAAACTGCGGTCTGCACATTCAGCCAGAATGTGCAGACCTATCCTCGCCACTTACCGAAGGATATGCGGTATAGCAAATAGTCCCACGAGTTGCCCAGCAGGTTGCCAAGACGAATCATCCGTAGTATTAAGTGAATGGCTTCTGCTTTTTCAACACCGTATGTCT
>CAZOUZ010000069.1:5472-9487 GCA_964583115.1 uncultured Dehalococcoidales bacterium | reverse complement strand
TTGCCTTCTTTATCAATCAATTCGCCGTCTTCAAAAATGGGTTTGCCCGTTTCTTTGTCCAGCAGGATACCCGCTTTATCCAGGACGGACTCGTCAACGTAGATAGGCGCCTCAACTCTCACTGCCAGCGCCAGGGCGTCGCTGGGGCGGGAATCGACTTCCAGCTGACCGCCATCCAAGTCGAGAGTGATTTTGGCAAAAAAGGTGTCGTTTTTTAGGTCGTTGACGACAATGGAGTTTATGCTTGCTCCCAGAGTATCGATTACCGAGCTCAGCAAATCATGAGTCAGAGGCCTGGGGACGGTAACCTTCTGGAGTTTTACGGCTATAGCGTCCGCCTCGGCGGGACCAATCCAGATGGGCAGGTAGCGGTCTGCCAGTTTCTCTTTCAGAATTACCACCCGCTGGTAATTCATCAGGCTAACTCTTATGCTGTCAATAACCATCTCTATCATAAGCGCACCTCCTCCATTGGTCAGCCAGCACCTTTAATTCTAAACCTCCCTATTACCACTGTCAACTGGAAATTGCCCGTTATACTCCCCGGTATCTTTTAACCAGCTCCGCCTGAACTGTGATATAATAAAGCATATAAAACTACCACTTCACGGGAGAAGGAGATTCAAGGATGAAAGAGGGAAGGAAGGCAGTTGTATTGTTCGGCGAGGTCGGCAAAGGTGATGTCGGTATAGTCGGTGGAAAAGGGGCAAATCTCGGTGAAATGACGAATGCCGGAATACCGGTGCCGCCGGGCTTTATCGTTACCGCCGCTGCCTACTTCGATTTTATTGATGAAGCGGGACTTCACGATAAAATGAAGACCCTGCTCGACCCTTTGAATGTTAACGATAGCCGGCAACTTCAGGAAATTGCCGCCAGGGTGCAGAAGCTTATTACGGATGCAAAGATGCCTGCCGGGCTGGCTAAAGAGATTGAGCAAGCCTATAACAGGATGGGTGGGGGGCTGGTGGCAGTGAGGTCTTCGGCTACAGCCGAGGACCTGCCGGAGGCTTCATTTGCCGGTCAGCAAGCCACTTTCCTGAATATTCAGGGAGAGAAAGAGGTTGTGAAAGCCGTCCAGGACTGCTGGGCATCCCTCTTTGGCGCCAGGGCTATCTTCTACCGCCAGGAACAGGGCTTTGAACACTTCAAGGTCGGTATCGCGGTGCCGGTGCAGAGGATGGTTCAGTCGGAGACTTCCGGGGTTATGTTCACCGTGGAGCCGACTACGAGTGATGCGGAGAGGATAACCATTGAGGCCGTTCTGGGTCTGGGCGAGATGATTGTCTCCGGGGACGTAACGCCTGACCATTACGAGGTCGGTAAAAAAGACTTGAAGATTCTAAATAAGGAGATAAAGAGGCAGGAGTGGAAGCTGGTTAAAAAAGCAGGTGCCCACGGTAAGGAGGATAATGTAAAGATAGACCTTACCCCGGAGGAGCAGGCACGCCAGAAAATAACCGATGATGACATCGTCCAACTGGCTAAAATAGGCAAACAGCTTGAAGACCATTATAGTTTCCCTCAGGACGTTGAATGGGCTAAGGAAAAAGGGGAAATCTACATCGTGCAGACCCGTCCGGTAACGACAATCAGGGAAACAGCCGGCGGCGCTTATGATATAGATGCTCCGGTGCTTGTATCCGGAGCGCCTGCCAGCCCCGGTGCCGCCTCGGGACCGGTAAGAATAGTGCCCGACCCGTCGCAGATAGATAAGGTACTGGAGGGTGATGTCCTGGTGGCTGAGATGACCACCCCGGACTTTGTCCCGGCGATGAAGCGGGCATCGGCAATCGTTACCGACCGCGGCGGGCGGACCGCCCACGCTGCTATTGTCAGCCGGGAACTCGGTATTCCCTGCGTCGTCGGCAGTGAAACGGCGACGAAGACACTGAAAAACGGGCAGATTATAACGGTTGACGGCTCTAACGGCAATGTTTACGCCGGCAGGATAGAGGTTGCCACCGAGACGAAGATACGCGCCAGGGGCGAGGTCGTCACCAAGACAAAACTCCTTGCCAACCTGGCCCAGCCTGAGATAGTAGAGCGTGTAGCCGGTAGGGATGTTGACGGCATCGGTCTGCTGCGCGCCGAGTTTATGGTCGCCGAGATTGGCGAGCACCCCAGCTATATGATTGAGCAGGGGCGAAGCGAAGAGTTTGTCGAGAAGCTGGCTAACGGGCTGGCGAAATTCGCCGGGGCGTTTCACCCACGCCAGGTAGTCTACAGGACGAATGACTTTAAGACCAACGAGTACCGGGCGCTCACCGGCGGAGAGAAGTACGAGGAAGAGGAAGAGAACCCGATGATAGGCTACCGGGGGGCTTCACGCTATATCACCGATATCGAGACGTACAAAATGGAGCTTGCCGCCATCAAGAAGGTGAGAGAGAAATACGATAACCTCTGGGTGATGATTCCTTTCGTCCGTACCGTGCCGGAGCTGGAGCGGACCATAAAAATTATGGAGGAAGAAGGACTAAAACGGTCCGATAATTTTAAAATATGGATGATGGTCGAGGTACCGTCCAACGTTATTCTGCTCGAGGACTTCCTGGCGGTCGGAATCGACGGCGTATCAATCGGCTCGAATGACCTTACCCAGCTTACCCTCGGCATCGACCGCGACAGCTCGAAGCTGGCCGAGACTTTCGACGAGCGCAATAAAGCCGTTATGATATCCATTGAGAAGGTGGTCAGGGGGTGCAAAGCTGCGGGCGTGACCTGCTCTATCTGCGGGCAGGCGCCTTCCGTGTATCCCGAAATCACGGAGAAGCTCGTGGAATGGGGCATCACCTCGGTATCCGTCAGTCCTGATATGATTGATGTCACCCGGGATATCATCGCCGGTGCAGAGGCAAAATTAGGCATCAAGTGATTGGACAGCTTAATATTCGCCGGATAGCTGAAGAGAAAGAGGAAAGCCTGTCCCCTTTTGCCGCAAAAAGCAGGCAATCGCGAGGCAGGCTGAGAGACGACGAGCCCTGCCCGATACGCACCGCTTTCCAGCGTGACCGCGACCGTATTATCTATTCAAAGGCTTTCCGCCGTCTCAAGCACAAAACGCAGGTCTTTATCGCCCCCCAGGGCGACCACTACGTGACGCGGCTTACCCATACCCTGGAGGTCTCGCAGATAGCCCGCACCGTAGCCCGGGCACTGAACCTCAACGAGGACCTTACCGAAGCGATTGCCCTGGGCCACGACCTCGGGCACACTCCCTTCGGTCACATCGGCGAAGAAGTCTTGAATGAGCTTTACCACAAGGGATTCAGGCATAACGAGCAAAGCCTGAGGACTGTCGAGCTTCTGGAGAACGATGGCAGGGGACTCAACCTTACCTGGGAAGTGAGAGACGGCATCGTTAACCACTCGAAGTCCGGCGTCAGCATGCTGGAGGACTGGGGGAAGGTCGGCACCCTGGAGGGAGAAGTGGTGCGGTTTGCCGATGTTGTTGCCTATATCAATCATGATATTGACGATGCTATCAGGGCAGGCGTTATCACCGGGGGTGATTTGCCGTCCCCGGCTACCGGGGTGCTGGGCAGCTCCCACCGGGAACGCATAAATACAATGGTCGGCGATATTATCGAGCAGTCGTGGGCGGTGAGGGATGGCGATATCGCAAGTCCTGCTATAAAGATGAGCCCCGGAGTATTGAAAGCTGCCGATACCCTGCGTGAATTTCTTTTCGACAGGGTATATTATAGGCACTCTGCCGAGGGAGAAGCGGAAAAGGCAAGGAAGGTAGTCCGCTTTTTATACGGCTACTATAGTGAGCACCAGGACAGGCTGCCGCCGGAGTACTCCGCTTACAGCGACGAACCGGAGCAGCGGGTGGTCGACTACATCGCCGGCATGACCGACCGCTACGCGACGAGCCTGGCGGAAGAGCTCATCCAGTAAGTCATACTCTAAGACTGAATATAGATAAATCGACTAAAAGGTCTAATCCTGTTAAAATGGTTCTTTTCTAAAACCCGAAGGGCAGAGTTCCACGGGCTTGCCCGTGGGT
>CAZOUZ010000069.1:0-5372 GCA_964583115.1 uncultured Dehalococcoidales bacterium | reverse complement strand
GGGCTTGCCCGTGGGTATCTAATTCCTGCCAGAGGTAGAACGATAACAAAATGATTACTATCATTGACTATAATGCCGGTAACATCCGCAGTGTCCAGCGCGCCTGCGCGGAGGCCGGTGTCCAGGCTACCGTCACCAGCGACCCTGCCGCTGTTGTAAAAGCGGAAAGGATTATCTTTCCCGGGGTCGGAGCCGCACCCAGCGCCATGGATTATATGGCAGGACTGGGACTGGACACGGCTCTGGAAAAGGCATTTAAAGCCGGAATCCCGATACTCGGCATCTGCCTTGGCGCCCAGATTATTCTTGATAGCTCCGAGGAAGGTAACCGGAAGTGTCTCGGCCTGGTCCCCGGGAAAACAGTCCGTTTCAGGCTCGAAGATAAGCTGCTCAAGATACCACATATGGGATGGAATGAAGTAAAAGTTGTCCAGCCTCACCCCCTGCTTGGCAGCATAAAGGCGGGAGACGAGTTTTATTTTATCCATTCGTTCTATCCTCAGCCGACCCGGAAAGGAGACGTTTACGCAGTCACGGAATATGAGAATGACTTCTGTTCGGCGCTGGGATACAAGAACCTGTTCGCCACGCAGTTCCACCCCGAAAAAAGCGGACGCCTGGGACTCCGATTGCTGGAGCGTTTCGCTGTCTGGGACGGTAAAGCACCGGTAAAATCAACGGCTGATGATGAAGGATAACGGTCATGCTCAGTAAAAGGTTAGTTGTATGCATGGATGTCCGCAGAGGCAAGCTTGCCAAGAGCGTTAAGTTTGCCGATACGAAAGACATCGGTGACCCTGTTACAAAAGCCCGGCAGTACTATGAAGACGGTGTCGACGAGCTTGTCTTCTACGATATCACCGCTTCACGGGAAAACCGCAATATCATGATTGATTTTGTCGAGCAGGTCGCTTCACAGATATTTATTCCTTTCTCGGTAGGCGGGGGTATCCGTTCGGTTGAAGACGCTGCAAAATTGAGAAATGCCGGCGCGGAAAAGGTAAACGTCAATACGGCGGCAGTAAAACAAAAAGAGCTTATATCGAAAATAGCTCGTGCCATCGGCTCCCAGAGCACAATCCTTTCGATGGATATTAAAAGGGTGAGCCGGACGGGGGAGATTCCTTCCGGATATGAGATTGTCATTAACGGAGGAATCACGCCAACGGGCATCGATGCATTGGAGTGGGCGAAAACAGGCGAAGAACTGGGCGCCGGCGAACTGGTGATTAATTCTATCGATGCCGACGGGACGAAAGACGGATATGAAATAAATCTTACCCGTATGATAGCCGATTCGGTAGGAATCCCCGTAATTGCATCCGGTGGCGCCGGAAAGCCGGAACATCTCTACGACGTTCTAACCGAAGGCCATGCTGATGCCGCGCTGGTGGCTTCCATCGTTCATTACGGCGAGTATACCTGCCGAAACCTGAAGGAGTATCTCTATAATCGCGACGTTAAAGTAAGAATGAATTATTAATATATTTTTACTATTCCAAACTTTAATGGCAGGGGGAAAGGGGAGCAGGGCTGGTCCTAAAAGTAGTATAATACTAAAATGAGCGTTATCGACGAAGTAAAACAAAAACTGGATATCGCTGAGGTTATAGGTCAGTATGTAACCCTGAAAAAGTCGGGGCGCAACCTGTCCGGTCTATGCCCGTTCCACACCGAAAAGAACCCTTCTTTCTATGTCTATCCCGAGCAGCAGAGCTGGCACTGTTTCGGCGCCTGCAGCACCGGCGGCGATGTTTTTTCATTCATAATGAAGAAAGAAAACCTCGATTTCGGAGAGACGCTGCGCCTCCTTGCCGACAGGGTGGGTGTTACCATCCCTTCGAGGTCCGAGCCGGAGACAGGAAAAGATGAGAGGGAGAGGCTATACAAGATTAACGAAGCGGCAGCCCTCTATTTCCACAACCTGCTGCTCAATTCCCCGGAGGCAAAAAAAGCCAGGGACTACCTTGACAGGCGCGGCCTCTCCACGGAAACAATCGCCGGTTTCCAGCTTGGCTTCAGCCTGAATAACTGGGAGGCATTGAAGCAGTATCTGCTGGAGAAAAGCCACCCGGAAAGCGAAATGCTTGAGGCGGGGCTGATTATTGCATCGGAGGACGGCAAGACGCACGACCGCTTCCGCAACCGCCTGCTCTTTCCCATCAGGGACAACCGGGGGCGCACCACCGGTTTCGGCGCCAGGGTGCTCGATGATTCACTGCCCAAGTATGTCAACTCGCCGCAGACCCCGGTCTTCGATAAGAGCGGCACCCTTTACGCTATAAACCTCGCCGCCCCGGCGATAAGGCAGCAGGACCTGGCGGTAATCGTCGAGGGCTATATGGACGTTATCACCGCTCACAAAAACGGTTTTACAAATGTGGTCGCCTCGATGGGGACCGCCGTTACCGAAAAACAGGTGAATACGCTGAAAAGGTTGACTAGAAACCTAGTGCTGGCGCTCGACGCCGATACCGCCGGTGAAGAAGCGATGCTCCGCTGCGTCGATTATGAAAATATCCTCGATTCCGAAATAAGGGTAGCCGTTTTGCCGGAAGGTAAAGACCCCGATAATGTCATCGGGGAAGATACCGGGACGTGGCAAAAGCTGCTCGATGAGGCATTGCCGGTGGTTGACTACACAATCCGGACGGTAAGCTCAAGGCTTGATATGAGCAAAGCCAGGGACCAGTCAGCGCTGGTCAGCACGATAGGGCCGATAGTCAACAAAATGAAGAACCCCATCCGTAAAGCCCACTACACGCAACAACTGGCGCAGTTAACGGATAAAGAGGTGCGCACAATCGAGGCTGCGTTAGCTCAGATACAGACCGTATCCAGAACCAGGCAGCCGGTAAAGACCGAAGTAAAGCCTGCCGTAAAGCCGATTGTCTCCAACCGTACCGAGGAAGACTGTCTCGCTCTGCTGTTGCAGCATCCCGAATTGAGAAACAGTGACGCCAGCCTTTTGGCCGAGTATTTTGGAAATAGCGAAAACCGTGAAATCTTTCTTGCCTGGCAGCAAGTTGACGACCCGGCGTCATTAAAGGAGAACCTCGATGCCGCGCTCCGGGAGCATCTTGACAGCTTGATTAACAAAAATATACTAGCCACTGAAATCGATGAAAGGTATAATAGAATTGTGCTCCGTTTGCGGAAAGAATACTTTAAAGGTCTGGCCAGAAAGAGAGCATCGGTCACGGGAGTTGAACTGGCCGCCGCTGAGTTGCCCGGGGAGCAGGAGCTGGAAGTCAGCACTGAACTGCGGGAAGTCTTCACTCAAGAAGCAAGGAGAGGTCGGGAGCAAAGGAGATAAGAAATGACCATGGCAAATTACAAGAATTCTGGCGATTATTCATCCAGTAATGACGGTGACGAAGTAGTGCTTCCGCCTAACGGGTTGAGCAGCAAGCTCAAGTCCTCGGAAAGTATCGAACTGGATACCACTATAGAACCGGCGGAAGAGCAGGAGGTGGCTGACGACCCGGTGCGCCTGTACCTCCATGAAATCGGCAAGGTGCAGCTTCTTACTGCCAAAGACGAAAGGATTCTGGCACAGAAGATAGAAGAAGCTAAAAGAATCAAAGAAATAAGGCAAAATCATCTTGAGGAATACGGTAGAGCTCCTTCGATAGCTGAAATAGCACTCGCCATGCTCAGAGAAATAGGACTGAGTGCCAACGTCATCCGCCTGCTCCAGGAACATCTTGAAATACCGGTTACGGACAAGTTCAGAGAGGTCATCGCCGAACAGAAATTGCGGGAAAGTATTGATGGCGTTATAGACCAGCAGCTAATACAGGCTCTCGCCCGGAAGATAGACGAGTTCATGCCCGAAGCGGAGCAGATTCTTATTAACCTTTCGCTGAATTGCAACCTGCTGATTGAGGAAGTAATTAATGCTGTTGGCGATGACGTTTCGCTCTCCGATATGGAAAATCTGGTGGCAGACGAAAGTTTCATAGATTCAGTCCGGGTCTATGAAGGAAAAATAAGGGAAAAACTGGACGAAATCGAGCGTGAGGCTGAAAAAGCGGAGAAGCATCTTATCGAAGCCAACCTGCGCCTGGTCGTCAGCGTAGCCAAGAAACATATCGGACGGGGAATGTCGCTCCTCGACCTGGTCCAGGAAGGAAATATCGGCTTAATCAGGGCTGTTGAAAAATTCGACCACCACAGAGGTTATAAATTCAGCACCTACGCTACCTGGTGGATACGCCAGGCGATTACCCGGGCGATAGCCGACCAGGCACGGACTATTCGTGTCCCGGTCCATATGATTGAGACGATTAACAAGCTGCTGAGAATAAGCCGCCGCCTGGCCCAGGAATACGGAAGGGAACCCAACGCCAAAGAGATAGGTTCAAGAATGGACCTGCCGCCGTCTAAAGTCAGGGAAATAGTGAAGGTAGCGCAGCTTCCGGTATCACTGGAAGCGCCGATAGGTGAAGAAGAAGACAGCCATCTCGGCGATTTTATAGAAGACCGCAATGCTCTGCCTCCGGTTGATGCCGCCTCCAAGCAGTTGCTCAAGGAGCAGATTGAAGAGGTGCTTTCCTGTCTTACTCCCCGTGAGCAGCGGGTACTCCGCCTCAGGTTCGGGCTTGAGGACGGGAGAAGCCGGACCCTTGAGGAAGTCGGGCAGGAGTTTAACGTCACCAGGGAGCGCATCCGCCAGATAGAAGCCAAGGCGCTCCGCAAACTGCGCCATCCCAGCCGGAGCCGCCGCCTCAAGGACTATCTGGAGTAATAAAAGCTTGATAATAAGAATGACTAAGAGGGGCGAAAGCCCCTCTTTTTTAGGTTTTCAGCTCAAGACCGATGCCGAACGCTTTGCCTATATATTCCCCCAGAGCCTGGTAGTGTCGCGCCGGGTCGGTAACATAGGTTATCGGCTTAATCTTGTCAACGTCAGGCTTGCCGTCGGTGAGACATTCCTCGGAGGCATAGACTTCCTCGATTCTGCCGACAACCAGGATATGACTGCCGACGTCCAGCATGTGCATAACCCGGCATTCGAGGTTTACCGGGCACTGCTCAATCAGGGGGGCTGTTTCCAGTTTTCCATAAAATACCTTGAACTTGCAAACTGCCACCTTATCAATCCTGCTGCCGGACTCGATGCCGCAGTAGTCCGCCTCCTTTACCAGGTCTACGGAAGGCACGTTGACGGAGAAGGTCGTGTTCTGCCTTATCCCTTTGAGAGTGTAGCGGGTGGGGCGTATTCCCACGGTAACTACCGGCGGCTCGCCGCCGGCAATTCCAGACCAGGCGGCGGTCATAAAGTTCGGCTTGCCTTCGACATTTGCTCCGATTAGGAACGCCGGCATCGGGTAGACCGACGTCTTGTTATCGATTGTAACCTTGCCCAT
>CAZOUZ010000068.1:0-9489 GCA_964583115.1 uncultured Dehalococcoidales bacterium | reverse complement strand
AACCACTGCAAATGAAAGGAAAGTACTCCTGGCTGGAGAGGGGTGTAAAAGAGAGAGGGGGCGGAGCCCCCTCTCAACAATCTCTCCCCCTTTCAAACAGGTGGACAATTGCACCTCAACGCAGGGAACTGTTTGAGAGGGGGATAAAGGGGGAGAGCATTTTATTCAACCAAATGCAAACAGAACCAGTATTAAGCCTTGTCTTATCCATCACTTGATAAAAATAGATTGGAAAATGGTAAACTGGAAACGAAATACGGAAAAAGAAAATTTAAATGATTATAGGTTTACTGGCTTTTATGGTCTCGCTGTCATTCATCCTTGCCTTCTGGGAAATCCAGATAGAGGGTAAGGACGGCTGGGCAGCGAAACTGCCCGGCTGGCGCATAGAAAAGGGGTGGCTCGTCAGGCTGGCGGGCGGACGCCCGATAACCGGCTACCATCTTTTTATGACGCTTTTCCTGATTGCCATAGTCCACCTGCCTCTGTTTTTTATCCCCTGGAGCTGGCAACTGGAAAGTCTGCTGCTTGGATTTTACGTGGGTATGGTCTTTCTGGAAGATTTCCTGTGGTTTGTTTTAAACCCGCATTACGGGATTAGAAACTTCCGAAAAGGAAAAATATGGTGGCACAAACAGTGGTGGGGACCTGTCCCTGCTTTATACTGGTTTTTACTCATAATCTTCATCGCGCTGATATACTTCGGTAGAACGGCTATCTGAAAAGAGTTTGAGGAGACTGAAAAAGGGATGTTTTTAAGAGGGGCATAGCCCCTCTTAACTTCCTTAAGGGCGGAGGGCGGGAATAGATATAATAGAGGGGATAAAGTGGGGAAAGTCTATCGTCAGGCCAGATTGATTTAATGATATAATGTGGCTGTCCTAAAACAGCGCGGGGGTGATGAATTGGAACTATCAAAGTTTTTAGTAAAGGCAAAAATATCCGGTTATGCATCTGGCGGAGAGGGAAAAGAGATAATACTAGAAGACGGAGGAAAGGAATTCTTTTATAGCGAGAATGACCTGGAAGATTCCGATATTTATTATGGATTCAATCCGTTTATCGGTCAGGAAATCGTCAAGCGAAAAGGTCAAGTTATCTGGGTAATGAATTACTCAGGTGAAACAAGCCTTCAAGGCAAAGAAGCAATTGCTCTATACAGTTTCCTTAAACTTGCTCTCCAAGACCCGGACCCTGTACTGCCTCTGAGAGGACCGTCAGACTTTAAGAAAGACAATTTCGCTTATAGTAATACAGTCAAGGGAAGTATTGATTCATTCTCCGGTGAAGAGATTGTCCAGGTTGATGGTAGGACAGTGTACAAACTGCTTTATCATGGAGGAACAATAAAAAGAGGATAAATATGGAAATAACTCCCTGTACAAAGGCAGACTTCGACCAGATTATCACCGATATTGCTGATTTCTGGGGTCACGACCGTACCAGGAGTCTTCATAACCCGGTCTATCTTTATGAGTTCGGGAATACGGCGTATGTCGCTAAAGAAGGCGAAAAGGTCGTCGGTTATCTCTTCGGGCTGTTTTCTCAGACGGCTCCCGTTGCCTATGTAAAATTCATCGGCGTACGCCGTTCGCACCAGAAAAGAGGCATCGGGCGCCGGCTCTATGAGCATTTCGCCGAGTTCGCTAAAACGAAAGGCTGCACAGAATTAAAAGCGATTACTTCACCGGACAATAAGGGTTCAATCGCATTCCACAAGCGTATCGGCATGGAGCTTACCGGTGAACCTGATGAAGAAGGGACTCCTGTCGTCAGGGACTACGGCGGGCCGGGCATAGACCGGGTGGTATTCAGTAAGAAGATATAAAAAATGGACGGCATACTGAATATAAATAAGCCCCTGGGCAAGACCTCTTTCAGCATAGTATCTATGGTTAAACGGCTGAGCGGGGAGAAACGTGTCGGGCATGCCGGCACCCTTGACCCGGCAGCCACGGGGGTACTGCCCGTCTGCCTCGGTCAGGGAACGCGTATCACCGAGTTCCTTATGGATGACACAAAGGTCTACCGTGCCGAAATTGAACTGGGAGTGACAACGGATACCTACGATGCCGATGGCGAGATTACCCAGCGGGGCGACCCGTCAGGCATAAGCCTTGGCCAGTTTGAATCGGCGCTTTCCGCTTTCTGCGGTCTAACACGCCAGGTGCCCCCGATGTACAGTGCCATAAAGTACCGGGGCAAACCGCTCTACGAACTGGCGCGAGAGGGTATAACGGTCGAGCGGAAAAGCCGTCCGGTAAAAATCCATAGCATTGAGCTAACCGACTGGCAGCCGCCGGTAGCCGCCATAGAAGTCGTCTGCGGTAAGGGCACTTATATCCGCTCCCTGGCTCACGACCTCGGACAGGCCCTGGGGTGCGGAGCCCACCTGAAAAGCCTGGTGCGCTCCAGGTGCGGTCTCCTCGACATTAAGGATGCCCTCTCAATAACCCAACTTGAAGACGCTTTCCGCTATGAATACTGGCAGCACTTCGTTTATCCCATAGACGCCGTGCTCGCGCACTGGGCAGCCATCGTCGTCAGCGATGATGCCAGAGAGGACATAAGGAACGGGCGGCCGGTACTCCTGGACAACGCCGTAAGCTCCACCGGCGGTCCCCCCGGACCGTCCGCGGCCAGAAGCCGCTGCCGCGCCTATGCCCTTGACGGAGATTTTCTGGCAGTGCTGCGCTTCGACCCTGAAAAAGGTCAGTGGCACCCCGAAAAGGTCTTTCAATAGCCGTAATGTGCTTTTCAGGCAAAATATTTTGAGCGCAGACAGCTTGACAGTTTCCCCTAATAGATATATAGTCAACTAGTGTTTAAAAGGAGACAATATAGTGCAGGCATATTGCTTTAAGTGCAGGAAGAAAGTAGAAGCGAAAAACACAGAGAAGGTCACTCTGAAGAATGGAAGGCCGGCCGTACGAGGAGTATGTCCGGCATGTGGAACAAAGGTATTCAGAATCGGTCAGGGCTAAGAAAGATTCATCACCGGACACAACGAGGGTAGTTTGAGCAGTCTTGCTGTTGCAGGTTTCTCTATATTTGAAAGGAGGCTAGTCGAGCGTGGATAAAATAAATGTAGCCATAATAGGAGTGGGTAACTGTGCTTCATCGCTTATCCAGGGTGTGCACTACTATAAGGATGCTAAAGAGAGTGAGTTCGTCCCCGGGTTGATGCATGTTAATCTGGGCGGATATCACATCAGCGATATAAATTTCGTGGCTGCTTTTGACATTGACAAGAATAAGGTCGGCAAAGACCTGTCACAGGCAATTTTTACCAAACCGAATAACACTTTTAAATTCACCGACGTACCGGAAACAGGAGTCATCATCCAGCGCGGGATGACTCATGACGGTCTGGGGAAATATTTATCGGAAATAATTCAGAAGGCGCCCGGCTCGACCGCCGATATCGTTGGAATCCTCAAAGAAACCAAGACCGACGTGGTGCTGAACTATCTCCCTGTCGGCAGTGAAGAGGCGACCAAGTGGTACGTCGAGCAGATACTGGATGCCGGCTGCGGCCTTGTCAACTGCATACCCCAGTTTATCGCCAAGGAGAAATACTGGCAGAAACGCTTCGCTGACAGGGGGCTGCCGGTTATCGGGGACGATGTGAAGTCACAGGTCGGAGCTACCATTACCCACCGGGTGCTTACCAGGCTGTTCCAGGACCGCGGCGTCAAGCTGCTGCGGACCTACCAGTTGAACTTCGGCGGCAACACCGACTTCCTCAACATGCTGGAGCGGGAACGCCTTGAGTCAAAGAAAATATCAAAGACCACCTCGGTTACCTCCCAGCTCGATTACAAACTCGACCCCGACAATATACATGTCGGTCCCAGTGATTATGTTCCCTGGCTGGAAGACCGCAAGTTCTGCCACATCAAGATGGAGGGGCAGACCTTCGGCGACGTTCCTCTTAACCTGGAACTGAAGATGGAGGTCTGGGACAGCCCCAACTCAGCCGGTGTGGTCATTGACGCCATCAGGTGCTGCAAGCTTGCCTTGAATCAAGGACTCAAAGGGGCACTGGAGGCCCCGTCATCCTACTTTATGAAGTCGCCGCCGGTCCAGTATACGGATGACGAAGCTCACAAAATGGTAGAGGAGTTCATCGTCGCCAACCGGGTCAAAAAGACAGACGCTTCTTCAAAGGGGAAGACTAAATAGCACGAAAACCACACTATATGGCAGGTTTGAGCTGAAATGAAGATAGCACTGGTCTCGCCTTATGACTTCGCTTTTCCGGGCGGTGTGGTCAGCCATATTTCGTCACTGGAACGTTACCTTACTCGTATGGGGCATGAGGTCAAGGTGATTGCCCCCACATCCAGAGAAATATTTGCCTTCGGCGACAGGTTTATACCCATCGGCAAGCCCCGTCCTATTCCCAGCAGCGGTTCGATTATCCGCATCAGCATTTCGTTTAGATTAGCCTCCACGATAAAAGAAATCTTCGAAAGAGAGCAATTCGATATTGCCCACCTTCACGAGCCGTTTATGCCGATGCTGTGCAGCGCCATACTCCGCTTTTCAAAGGCAACGAATATAGGCACTTTCCATGCCTGGGACGGCAAGCCGGGTTATAATATAGGCAAGCCTATCAGCACCTGGATAATACGCCGGCGGATTAACAATCTTGCCGGTAGAATCGCCGTATCAAAAATGGCTGAGTCCTACGTCAGCAGGTACATACCCGGACAGTATGAGATTATTCCCAACGGTATCGACACGGAATTCTTCAATCCGGATGTACCTCCAATCGAGGAATTCTCCGACGGTAAAAAGAACATCCTTTTCCTCGGACGGCTGGAACGCCGCAAGGGCTTGATATACCTGATTAAAGCATATTACCAGTTGAAGCAGGAAATTCCCGACTCCCGGCTCATCGTCGTGGGTCCCGGCACCAGACTGCGCAAACCATACGAGAAATGGATTAAGAACCACGGACTGGAAGACGTGGTCTTTACCGGTTATATATCCGAGGCTGATAAACCCCGGTACTTCAAAACGGCTGATGTTTATTGTTCCCCGGCAACGTCCCGCGAGAGTTTCGGAATCGTCCTGCTCGAGGCTATGGCTGTCGGCACGCCGGTCGTTGCCTCGGATATCGACGGTTACAACAGTGTTATAACCCATGATAAGGACGGGCTGCTTACGCCGCCGAGGGACACGGACAGCTTAGCCCGGACTCTGATATCCGTCTTGAAGGACGAACCGCTCCGGCAGAGGTTGACCGCCGAAGCGCTGGCTACCGCCAAGAAATACAGCTGGGAAAAGGTCGCCCAGCGAGTGTGCGACCTCTACGTCCAGGCACTCAATAATCGGCCTGCGGGAAAGTAATTTCAAGAGTTTCAGACTATGCTATATTCAATTCAACTAATTAGAAGTGGAAGACCGTTTGGATAGTAAGATTATTGCTTCCCAGGAAAAACAATCAGCAACAAAACCATCTGGAGTCCGCAAAACTGCAGCCTACTACCTTACCCGTTCAGTAGTCCGGCTTTTAGCCAGAGCACACATATCACCCAATGCCGTAACCTGGTTTGGATTTATACTGGCTCTCGGCGGCGCAGCACTGATTATCACCGGGCACCTCTTTGCCGCCGGTTTCGTGGCGCTCATCGCCGGTTTCTTTGATATGCTGGACGGCGCATTAGCCCGCAGCACGGACCGGACTACAAAGTTCGGCGGCGTCCTCGATTCCACTCTCGACCGTCTGTCCGAGGCAGTGCTGCTGCTCGGTATTCTTTTTGTCTACGCCGCGGGGAACTCAGTCCCCGGAGTCCTGCTTGTTGCCATCACCCTGGTCGGTTCAATGCTGGTAAGCTATATCAGGTCGAGGGCGGAGGCGCTGGACTTAAAGTGTGAGGTAGGAATTTTTACCCGACCGGAAAGGGTGGTCGTCCTGTCACTGGGACTCCTCCTCAGCCGGTTCAGCTACGCTCTGACCATCGCTCTGGTCATTATCGCCGTCTTCAGCTTTGTCACCATCATCCAGAGAATGCTCAGTGTCTGGCAGCAGACAAAAAATTCGACGGATTCCTGAGGGATTGTCTATTGATTTCAGGTTGAATATAATAAACATTTGGAGGTGAACGATGCCAGTTATCGCTGCAATAGGAGCTCAATGGGGAGATGAAGGAAAGGGAAAGATAGTTGACCTGCTTGCCGAGCAATCAGACGTCGTGGTACGTTTCTCCGGCGGCGATAACGCCGGACATACCATAGTTAACCCCCTGGGCAAGTTCGCCCTGAGGCTGGTTCCTTCCGGCATTTTTAATTCCCGGACAACCTGCATAATCGGTAACGGGGTGGTAATTAATCCGGCGGTACTGTTCGAGGAGATGGACTCGCTTAACCAGCGCGGCGTCAGTACCGACAACCTTGTTATCAGCGACCGCACCAACCTGATTATGCCCTATCATACCCTGCTCGACGGCCTGGAAGAAGAATCTCGGGGCGGAAAGGCAATCGGCACTACCCGCCGGGGCATAGGTCCCGCCTTCTCCGATAAAACCGCCCGCCTGGGTATCAGGACCGGCGACCTCCTGGATAAAAAGGCGTTCAAGGAACGGCTTCTTCCCATACTCGAACACAAAAATGCCATTATAACCAAAGTTTTCGGTGCCGATGCTCTGTCCTTTGACGAAGTATATAATCAGTACTGTCAATATGGAGAGAAGCTGGCACGGCATATCCGTGAGACAACGCTGATGATAGACGAAGCCCTGAAGCAGGGCAAACAGGTACTGCTTGAGGGAGCCCAGGGAACGTTGCTCGACCCCGACTTCGGCACCTATCCTTATGCCACCTCTTCCTCTCCACTGGCGGGGGGAAGCTGTGTCGGCGCCGGCATAGGGCCTACCAGAATCAATGCCGTGCTGGGCGTGTTCAAGGCTTACATCACCCGGGTCGGCGCCGGGCCGATGCCGACGGACCTCCAGGACGAGACCGGCAAACTAATCAGGGAGCGAGGTCAGGAATACGGTACCGTCAGCGGACGGGCGCGCAACTGCGGATGGTTCGATGCCGTAATCGCCCGCTTCAGCAGCCGTGTTAACGGTTTTACCGGGGCGGCAATCACCAACCTGGATGTCCTCGACACCCTGCCCAGCCTGAAGATATGCACCGGCTATAAGCTTGACGGAGAAACGATAGATAACTTCCCCGGTAACATCGCCACCCTGGAGAGGTGCCAGCCGATTTACGAGGAGCTGCCCGGCTGGCAGTCTCCCACCACACCTATCCGGAAATTCGAGGACCTGCCACAGCAAGCCCGGCAGTATGTCAACAGACTGGAGGAGCTTATCGGCTGTCCGGCGAACCTGATTTCCGTAGGCTCGGCAAGAGAGGAAACTATCTTCAAGGACCCAATCCTGTAGTCTGTGGCAGCTAAGGGGTAGCAGAATATGGCAACGGTAAGACCGGCGATTGAGAATGATATCCCGCATATCCTCGAGCTATACAACAATCAGTTAGCTCTGGGAGCGTCTCCGGCTGAGTTGAAGCAGAGCCCTTCTGCCGATGATTACCGGCAGGTTTTCCGCAAGATTGGCGCTCTCCCCGGATGCGAGCTTCTGGTGGCTGAAGAGCAGGGAGAAGTAATCGGCACCGCAATGCTGGTTATCGTGCCCAACCTCTCCCATAGCGCCCTGCCCTGGGCAGTGGTGGAAAATGTGGTCGTCGACAGCGGTTATCGCCGGAAAGGAATCGGCAAGCTGCTGATGGACGAAATCACCGCCAGGGCTAAAGAGGCGGGATGCTATAAAGTCCAGCTTCTGAGCAACAAATCACGCAGCGAGGCTCATCAATTCTATCTCTCGCTTGGCTATGAGGCATCGGCCGAGGGGTTCCGCCTTTATCTCTGACCTCCGGCCAGCCCGGCACTGCCCAAAGGGCGCCAGGCGAATTGGTCGTAATGTCATTCTGAGTCCCGGCTCGTCGGGGCGAAGAATCCGGAGCCTCCCGCCTGCCGAAATCCCGATAAAGTCGGGACGGCGGGCAGGTCGCTACGCTCAGGGTGACAAGGTGAAACAGACCTCTATAGTGCCACAGGCTTTGCCCGCGGGTATCTACGCTCTCTACTTCCCTTCCTCTATCCTGTAGCCCCGCTTTGCCAGGTAATTTCCCAAAAGCATTGCGGTTAGTATCACCAGCGGCAGGGACACCAGCAGCCTGACCAGGGCGAATTTTATTCCCAGGAAGGAAGCCTCGAATATAGTCATCGGTATCCGGCAAAGCGCCGAAGCGCCGATGTAGGTAAAGATTACGCTGAGCTTCGCCCCTTTATTGTACAGGGAGTAAGCGACGGGGAAAGCTACATACAGTCCTCCTACCGTGGTGCCGGCAAGCAGCACTCCCCACAAATACCCTCTGATACCCGACTTTTCACCGAGGTGCTTTTCCACCGTTTCACTCTTCACCCACACCTCGAACAGTCCGATAAGGACAAAAACGCAGGGCAATACCTTCAGCATTTCCACTGCAAAGGAGGCGAAGTTACGGCCTATCTCTTTACCGGGACTGAAATCAACCACCCAGGAGACAACCAGGAAAACGGCATAAGCCAGTATTATGATAATTCCGAGGATGCCCTTCCTCTTCATTAGAAGACCTCCCCGAAGAATATCCCGGTCACCAGGGCAATAACTAGGGCGATAAAGAAGCTAATTGAGTTTCTGACGATGGTTACTCTCGTTCCCAGGTAAGCCCTCTCTACCGGGAAAGTAAGCACTCCTACCATCATCAGGGTGGTGGTGAAGGCCGATAAGACCATATAAGGCACGCCTTCAGTCAAAAGTAGGCCGGCGAGCGGAAAAGAAATAAAACCGGGCATTATTATTGCCGAACCCAGAATGGAAGCAAGGAGGGTGGCAAGATACCTGTTTTCAACACCCAGATATACATGGATGAACTCATCGGGTACCAGAAAGAGTACGACCGAGACGAGGACCAGCATAATGAGAAAGGCGGGCAATATGTTAACCATTCTCCGGACAGCCATTTTCACTGCCCGGAGCGTTTTCTCACGGCTGGCGATAAACGAAATTACCAGTGCCAGTCCCGTTAGTATGTATAAATATTGCATCTTAATTGTAAAACTGTTGTAATAACCCCATCCCCCCGCCTGCCGAAATCCCGATAATGGGGGGGGGGGGGGCTGGCCTGGGTCCCTCCCGATTGCTTGGGGAGGGAAGGTTTTTCTGCGAAGAGGGGCGAAGCCCCTCTTCGCACCCCGGCTTTATTATTCTGGCAGGCTTCGCCTCTCTCTTAAACACCCCGTTTTCACCGTCAGGAAGGTATCGGTACTATTTAATGCCTGTTATTACGAAGGCTTTGTCCCTGTTTAACGCATGTCTTTTAATCGTAAATAAAGAATGTACCGTAAAGGTCGAAGGAGGCGCCTTTAATAGTCATAGTGCATAAGGGGGGTTCTAATCGGTTTCCCCTCCGGCAATCCCGTCAATCAGC
>CAZOUZ010000067.1:6101-9555 GCA_964583115.1 uncultured Dehalococcoidales bacterium | reverse complement strand
TTGCGAAAGAATTGATAAACAGGTGTTTAGAGGAGTTAAGGGGGAAAGGGATAAAACAATACAGGGTTTTTGTGTCGGATAGTAATAAAGAAGCGATAAGATTCTGGAAACATATCGGTTTTGAAGAGCAAATATACGATTACAGAACATTTCAGAAAAATGCGATACCTTAAAAAGATAATTGACTGCAGCAGACGGATAAATGCCGTCATGTTCTGAAAGGCCGGATAATAAAACAGGGCGTCTAAGAGGCGGTGAAATCCCTAAAAAGGGGAGTTGAGAGGGACGAAATCCCTTGAATATCAACAACGGGGCGTCTAAGAGGGGCGAAGCCCCTCTTCCGAAACTATTTTCCCTCCCGATGCAATCGGGAGGGAAACAGGGGATAGGGTTAATAAAAACATGAAATTCATTGTCGACCATAACGTGGGCAAGCTGGCAAAGTGGCTGAGAATGATGGGCTGTGATACCCTGTTCTTTACCGGCGAGGATGACTGGCAGATGATAATTACCGCCCTGAAAGAAGACAGGGTAATACTGACCAGGGATACCCGGATTATGAAAATGGGGGTGGTGGAAAGCGGAAGGGTAAAAGCCGTTTTTATCGAGAGCGATAACGCCGAAGAGCAGATGCGGCAGGTGGTAGAGACTCTTGACCTTGATTGCGGGTCGGGATTTCTGACCGTGTGCCTGGAGTGCAACCGCCCGCTTGAGGAAAGGACCAGAGAGCAGGTGAAAGACCGGGTGCCGCCTTATGTTTTCAAGACGCAGGAACGCTATATGGAGTGTCCTTCCTGCCATAAAATATACTGGCAGGGGACGCACTGGCAGGCGATGAACGAGAAACTGGAAAAACTGATGAAGAGGGCCCGGGCGGGTCAATGATTGACGTAGGGAGTGCGAAAGGGAAATAGATGAAAAAAAAGAGCCGCTACGGGGAAGTCACCGATGACATTACAGCTTCGCTGGCCGGGATAGTCGGTAAAGGCAACGTTTTAACCGGTGACGAGAGGAAGAACTACGAACGTGACGAGACGCCGGGGGTGAAGCCGTTTCTGCCCGAGGTGGTGGTAAAGCCCGAAGATACCGCTTCCGTTTCCGCCATACTGAAGCTGGCGAATGAGAAAAAAATCCCGGTTACCCCCAGGGGGGCCGGCAGCGGTCTCTCCGGCGGTGCCGTGCCGGTTTACGGCGGCATTGTCCTCTCTACGGAAAAGATGAACGGGATTATCGAGGTAGACAGGGACAACTTTACCGCTGTCGTCGAGCCGGGAGTTATCCTTTTGAAATTTTACGAGGCTGTGGAGGAGCAGGGGCTTTTCTATCCCACTTACCCCGGCGAGACCAGCGCTACAATCGGTGGGAACGTAGCCACCAACGCCGGCGGTATGCGGGCGGTGAAATACGGAGTGACCAGGCATGCGGTGCTGGGACTGGAGGCGGTACTGGCTACCGGGGAGATAATAAATACCGGAGGGAAGTTTGTAAAAAGCTCGACCGGCTATGACCTGACCCAGCTTATCACCGGCTCGGAAGGCACACTGGCAGTGGTGACGAAAATAATCCTGAAGCTTATCCCCGCTCCCGGCAAACAGGAACTCCTGCTAATCCCGTTTGAAAGCCTGAACGATGCTATCGGCGCCGTACCGGCGATTCTCAAAGAAGGTATTTTGCCCGTGGGAATCGAATTTATGGAGAAAGACATTATCGATATGGTAGAGGACTATACCGGCACCGAAACCCCATTCCACGGTCAAAACGCCTTTCTGCTGATATTTGTTGAAGCGGACAGTGAAGACGAGATATATGCATTGGCAGAGAAAATAGGCAATATCTGCCTTGAGCGCGGCGCCGTGGATATATTTATCCCGAAAGGCGATATAGCCAAGAGAAACCTGCTGGATACGAGGGAAAAATTCTATTCCGTTATCGGGCACTACGGAATGCTGGATATAGCCGATGTCGTTGTCCCCCGGAGCAAAATCGCCGAGTTCGTGGGAAAGGCAAGGGAAATAGCTGCGGAGCGCGGAATAAAACTGGTCGCCTACGGGCACGCCGGAGACGGCAATGTGCACCTGCACCCCCTGGGGCAGAGAACGGATGATTCGGGGAACACGGTAATAGAGCTTTTTACCGCCATATACCGGGCGGGCATAGCTCTGGGCGGGACAATATCAGGGGAACACGGACTCGGCTTTTCCAAGAAAGGCTACTTTTCCGCAGCCGAAGACGCAAACAAGATTGACCTGATGAAGAGAATCAAGCGGGCTTTCGACCCGAACAATATACTTAACCCCGGGAAGGTCTTCGACTTTGAGTAGCATCTGTTATTGTCCGTCCTGCAGCCCGGTCTTACCGCTCTGCCCCGTCAACGATGTTCTCTTTCGGGAGCGGTCCAGCGATTGACAACCGTAATACCTAGAGATACTATGTATTCAACCGAATAAGGTAACGGTCACTGGTTTTACTGCGGCGCTAGAATAACTGGGTGGTGATATAGAGGTGAATTATATTCGTCGGCAGTTGGGGAATATCACCGGGACGCTCTTTGCCAACTGGCTGGCTTCCGTTTTCTATCTGCTGTTTCCTCTTATCTACGACATTAAAATTAGCGGTCTGTGTAATTATACGGCATCACCTCCTACTCTGGTTACCATCAATCATAAGCGGGACCTGGATATCATCATCGCTGCCCCCGTCCTGCAC
Source organism: uncultured Dehalococcoidales bacterium (assembly GCA_964583115.1). Taxonomy (GTDB): domain Bacteria; phylum Chloroflexota; class Dehalococcoidia; order Dehalococcoidales; family UBA2162; genus CAYVOV01. The sequence continues at coordinate 6,849 of CAZOUZ010000067.1, read as the reverse complement.
CTGCGCAGGACTTTATTCAGCAACGACCTCCGGCTGCACTTCGTTGCCAGAGATGACCTGTTCGCCCCGGGGTTCCTCAGTGCCCACTTTCTCATTCCCGGGCTGCCGGGAAGGCTTATCCACCGGATGAATATCGCGGTGATTATGAAAGCTCTCAGGGCTCATCCGATTTCCCATCTGGTGCGCCAGAGGCTGTCCCCGCTGCTGTGGGATGTTATCCACGTTGCCGGCGACCTCAAGCTGGGAGAGGCGATAAAACATGAAAAACTCGCCGAGTTCGCCGGGCTTCTCGGCATGCCGGACGGGTCGGACTTGAAAGGGCTATCGGTTTCAGATTTCCTCGGCTACGAATACCGTGCCCTTCACCAGCAGTTTTCCGACGCCGGTATCCTGAAAGAAGACCTGTCGCGGAAGGTAAGAAACTATTCGCTGGGTGTAATCGGCCGGCAGCTAGAAGTATTCGCCGGCATACTGGATGATGGCGGTAACTGCTTGCTGGCGCCCGAGGGACACCTGTCTCCCGACGGCCGGTTCTGGCCGGTAAAGAGCGGACTTTACAGACTGCTGTCTATGACCAGCCGGGAAGTGAGAATACTGCCGGTGAATACGACCTACGACTTTATGACCCGGGGCAGGATGAGGGTCTACCTGAGCTTCGGTGAGGAAATTTCACGGGCCAGGGAACTCCGGAAGGTGGAACTGGAACAACTGGTGCAGCGAAGCATTATCAGCCTGGGGCCGGTGACTA
>CAZOUZ010000067.1:0-6091 GCA_964583115.1 uncultured Dehalococcoidales bacterium | reverse complement strand
GGCAACTGGCGAGTCGCTATCTGCTTCGGAGTCTCCGGTCGGGCGGCGATAGTGTCCACCGGAAGGAGATGGCGCAGGCACTGGCGCTGGAGAGCCGGAGACTAAGGAATGCCGGACTTCGCCTCGACGACAGGCTGATAACAGAGCCTTCTTTCGACCGGCGGCTTGACGATTTCATCGGTTACTGTCAGGGCAGACATATCTTAAAGAGCAGCACACCCGGCAGCTACGTTATCAACCGGGAAAGAGTGCTTGACAGCGGCAGCCTGGGGCACCGGGAGAATCCGGTAAAATACAGCAACAATGAGATAGAGAGCCTGATGGAGATAATGCAGTGCCCTGATGCCGATTAACCTGGGGGCACCGGAAAGAACAGGATAACCGGGGCCGGATTTCTCTTTCCCCACCGCTGTTTCTTGACCGCAGCCCAGTATATTGCTACACTCAGGTTGCAAATAGCAGCGCAAGGATAGTCAGGTGAAAATCGTAACCGCTGACAAGGTAAGGCAGATAGACAGGGAATGTGAGAAGATAGGCATTCCTAGCGGCGTGCTCATGGAAAATGCTGGCAAGGCGGTGGCTGGAGAAGTAAGGCGAATCCTTGGCGCCGTCGAGCGGCAGCACGTAATTGTCCTTATCGGCCCCGGCAATAATGGCGGAGACGGGCTGGTGGCGGCTCGCTACCTCCACGACTGGGGAGCGGTGGTGAGCCTTTACCTGTTCAGGCAGAGACCGGAAGACGACCGGAATTTCGGACTGGTAAGCGAACGCAATATACCCTGCGTCTATATAACCGGAGAAGAAGGCATCAGCCGGCTCGATGAAGAGCTATTGTCGGCTGCCGCCGTTGTTGATGCCATATTCGGCACCGGCAGCAATCGTCCCCTCGGAGATATCTATGCGCAGGCGTTGGGGAGAGTCGGCAAGGCTAAAGACCAGCGGCCGGGTCTCCGTATAATCGCTCTCGATTTACCTTCGGGACTGAATGCCGACAACGGGGCTGTCGACCCCGCCTGCCTCTATGCCGATGATACGATTACCCTTGGCTTCCCCAAAGTGGGCTTATACAGCCCCCCGGGTCTGGAGAATGCCGGCAGGATAACAATAGTCGATATCGGCATACCACCGTACCTGGCCGAAGACGTGACCATCGAGCTTATCGATGCAGCGCTTGCCGGGTCGTTGCTTCCTCGCCGCCCGCTCGGGGCTAATAAGGGCACTTTCGGCAAGGTCCTGGTAGTTGCCGGCTCGATAAACTATATCGGCGCCGCCTATTTAGCCTGCAGCGGCGCAGCGCGGGTCGGAGCGGGACTGGTAACGCTGGCTATGGCTGCCAGCCTGCAACCGATTCTTGCCTCCAAGCTGACCGAGGTAACCTACCTGCCCCTGCCTGAATCGAGTCCCGGCATTATTTCCCCGCAGGCAGTTGATATTATAAATGATGAAATAGGTAACTATGATGTTTTACTTATGGGCTGCGGGCTCGGGCAGAGCGAACCGGTGATGGAATTCATCAGGGCTATCCTTCTCGAAGGGAAAACGGCGCTGCCGTTGCTGCTTCTGGATGCCGATGCCCTTAATACACTGGCTAAAACGCCGGGCTGGTGGCAGCAGCTAACGGATAATGCTATACTTACTCCGCATCTTGGTGAAATGGCCAGGCTGGCAGGAATATCTCTGGATGAGGTGCAATCGGATTGGGTGGGAGTTGCTGAAAAGGCAGCTCTGGAGTGGAAAAAGACGGTTGTCCTGAAAGGCGCTTATACCGTTGTAGCTACTCCGGAAGGACTGTCCAGAATTAACCGGGTGGCTAACCCGGGACTGGCGTCAGCCGGGACAGGAGACGTTCTTGCCGGGGTTATCGCCGGACTGGCGGCGCAGGGGCTTAATCCTGCCGATGCCGCTGCCTGTGGTGTCTACCTGCACGGTGAAGCCGGTGAGATTGTCAGGGAGAAGCTGGGCGATGCCGGTACGATTGCTACCGACCTTTTGCCGGTGCTGCCTCTGGCTATTAAGCGACTGAAAGAGAGCCTGACCGGCTCATAAGCTGGGAGGAAACCATGCTGCTGGCGGTTGATATCGGAAATACGAATATTACCTTCGGGGTCTTCGAAGGCGAGGAGCTCCGGGCTACCTGGCGAATGTACACGCGTCTTAACCAGATGGCGGATGAATATGCTGTTACGCTGCTTAACCTGCTGCGCCATCAGGGCATAGAAGTTTCGGATATTAATGAAGTAGTCATAAGCTGTGTGGTACCGCCGCTGAGAGGTACTTTCACGCAGCTATTCCAGCGATATTTCGATACCTCGCCGCTGGTGGTAGGACCCGGAATTAAGACCGGGATACGTATACGTATGGACAACCCGAGAGAGGTCGGCTCCGACCGTATTGCCAATGCAGCAGCGGCACATAGTCTTTACACTAATCCGGTAATCGTCGTCGCAATGGGAACGGCAACGGCATTCGATACGGTATCGAAAGAAGGTGACTACCTGGGAGGAGCTGTTGCTCCGGGCATAGCTATTGCTGCCGAAGCTTTATTTACCCGGACAGCGGCGCTGCCCCGCGTGGAGTTTGTCCGCCCTGAGCATGCTATCGGCACCAACACTATTGCTGCCATTCAATCGGGTCTTATCTTCGGCTACGCGGGCCTGATTGAAGGCGTCGTATCCCGTATCCAGAAGGAACTGGGGGAAAAGGCAATGGTAGTGGCAACCGGAGGCTACGCCGACCTTGTTGCCAGGGAGACGGAAGTAATCGATAAGGTCAACCCCGATTTGACATTGATAGGGCTAAGATTGATTAATAAGATGAATAAGACCTAGCCCTTAGTAGAGAAAAGGAGACAAAAAGAAGATGAAACCCCTGAAATATCAGGGACTTAGAGAGGACGGAGCCCCGGAAATTTCGGGGTGTTTAAGGGGGATTATGCTTCTCCCGCAACAGCAGGGTGACCGGGATAGCGAGCTGTCTTGGTAAGAAATTTCGGGGTGTTTAAGAGGGGCGAAGCCCCTCTTCAGAAAAACTCTCCCTCCCGATGCAATCGGGAGGGATTAAGGGGATAGGGTTTTAAAAATCAAAAGTTATTATCTCCAGCAGGGAGGCAATAATGATAGAAAATAAGACTATAATCTTAGGGATAACCGGCGGAATAGCCGCCTACAAGGCGGCTGATTTGGCAAGCAAACTCACCCAGGCAGAGGCGACGGTGAAGGTGATTATGACGGAGTCGGCCACCAGATTCATCACCCCTCTTACCTTCCGCAACCTCACCGGACAGCCGGTGGTGACCGATATGTTCGAGCTGGACTCCGAGTACAATGTCGAGCACGTAGCCCTGGCTGAGACGGCGGATATAGTGGTGATTGCCCCGGCAACAGCCAATATCATCGCCAAGATGGCCGGCGGTATTGCCGATGATTCTCTTACCTGTGTGGTGCTGGCTACCGAAGCGCCGGTAATTATCGCCCCTTCGATGAATGACAATATGTACAAGAACTCTATTACCCAGGAAAACCTGGCAAAACTCAAGAACAGGGGCTTCACTATTATCGAGCCCGAGTATGGCCGTTTAGCCTCGGGCAAAATAGGGCAGGGGCGGCTACCTGATACCGGGATAATAATGAATGCCGTCAAGCTCATACTGGAAAAGAGCGATGAGCCTGGCCGGTAAGTACATCGTGGTTACGGCCGGGGGTACCCGGGAACCTATCGACCCGGTACGCTATATCGGCAATCGGTCTTCGGGCAAGATGGGCTTTGCGTTGGCGGAGGCAGCCAGGGACAGGGGAGCCAGAGTTACACTGATTACCGTGCCTACGGCGCTGCCTGTTCCTGCGGGAATAGAGGTAGTCAATGTCGAGTCTGTTATCGAGATGAAAGAGGCAGTCGCCGAAGCCACGGCTAAGGCTGACGCCTTAATCATGGCTGCCGCCCCGGCAGACTATGTGGCTAAAAATATCGCTCCGCAGAAGATTAAAAAAGAGAGCGACAGTCTGACAATCGAGTTTGTCAAAGCGCCCGATATTATCAGCGAAGTAGCCGGTAACTTTATCAAGGTCGGTTTTTCTGCGGAGACCGAGAACCTGCTTGAAAATGCCAGGCAGAAGCTCCGGAAGAAGAAAATGGACCTGATTGTGGCTAACGATATTACCGCCGCCGACAGCGGCTTTAGCGCCGACACCAATAAAGTTATCATTATTGATAAAGATGGCAAAATAGAAGACCTGCCCCTGATGACCAAGAGAGAAGTAGCCGAGCGGATACTGGATAAGGTAGAGGGTATGCTGAAGTAACATCTCATATAGATAGGGAGATGATATGGGGTTCTTGGGTTTGTTCAAAAGTAATTTCACTCGTATTGCGGAGAATACTACCAAATATTACCTTGAGCTAACTAGAAATTACAGTAATAGATTTGATGACGAGGTCGCACTATTAACAACAGTCGGTGCTTTGGATGCCCAGACTTATGTTTTTGTTGAAGGTTCAATTGACCTAGGTACAATATCCCATATCGCTAAGCAGGTGGTTTTAAAAGAAGAATTAGAACCTACGTCATATAAAAAAATGTCATCGCAAGCGGAACTCAAGAAGTTTCTCACTAAATCACCGATTGATAAGATAGTGTCAACCTCAGGGGAAAAGGATGAGCTGTATGAGGATAACCTGTTTAATTTCATATTTAGTCTTGAGGTTGAAATATTTACTGTTGACAGCCCTGAGTTTTCCCGTTCAGCGATAGAAGTAGCATGCTATGAGAAAGCTAATACCATACTAAAGGCTATTAACAGAATGCAAGAAAGATATAAAGGTGAAAAATTGTTTACTTTAGCTACTGTTAATCTTATGGATTCACATCGGTTTGAAGCAATTCGAAAACAGCTTGGTATAAAGAACCAAAGTTAATTAGAGAGGCAAAGCCTTTTCTCTTATACCCCACATAATTTGAAATTAAGTAGAAAAATAAAAAATTTGAATACATGCAAAATCTCCAGAAACGGGGCGTTTAAGAGGGGCGAAGCCCCTCTTCCAAAACTACTTCCCCTTCCCTTTGTCAAGGGGAAGGGGATACAGGGGATAGGGTTATAAAACAATAATATGGAATCTTATTTCACGGACTTAGCTCCCTCTCTATTAAGAAATATACCCGACGTGGTGGTGTGGCTTACCGGCACCGTCCTGGCGGCGATTATGGTCAGGCGGGGAGGTGGTAAGCCTGAGAAGCTGCTTTTAATCGCCTGCAGTCTGATGTTCGTGATGCAGTTGTTCAATCCATTCGTTAACCAGCTTATCCGCTGGCTGGTGATGGAGAAAGGTATGAGCAATCTGGGCAGGGCACAGACCATGGGGCTGTTGCGCTCGATATATTCGACAGTGCTGGGAATCCCGGGAATTGTCCTGCTGGTTTGTGCTTTCTGGATGAGGTTCAGGAAAAAGAAAGAGGCGACGGCATAGTGGAAATTTCCGAAATATTTCACGTCCTTCTCGGCGGTCTTCTGGGTTCCGCCCCGTCTCTTGTCGTCTGGATTGCCGTTATCGTCGTCGCAATCGTCATACTGCGCCGCCGGGGCGGCAGGGCCGAGCGTTTCCTTGTCGCCGGCGCCAGCCTGGGTATAGTCGGCAGCCTGCTTTATATTCCCGCCGTTCTTTTTGTCCCCCTGCTGATTACGGAGGGGAGGACCATTGAATATGCCACCGGGTTTGTCGCCGTTTATGATGTGATTCGCGATATTGTAAGTGCGGCGGGGCTGATTTGCTTTATCTATGCATTCTGGGTAAAGTTTAAAACCAGTGAAGTCACCGGGACGGCATTGCACGGGAAATTCAATGATGGGGAGGAAGAGCAGCGTGCAGATTGAATTGATGGAATTAGGCTCGGTTATGCTGAAAAATATACCCGATATTCTGGTATGGCTGTTCGGAATCGTCATGGCGTCAATTATGGTCAGACGTGGCGGCGGCAAGCTGGAGAAGATGTTCCTGATTGGCTGCTGTCTAATGTTCGTCATGCAGTTTTTCAATCCGTTTATAAACCTGATTTTCCGTTGGGCGCGTGAATCGGGGGATATGAGTAATATTAGCTACA
>CAZOUZ010000066.1:0-9619 GCA_964583115.1 uncultured Dehalococcoidales bacterium | reverse complement strand
CAGGCCCGGACGAGGTCGTCGTAGTCATACATAGTTTTCATTAGAGTCGTGCCGGCATAATAGGCCGGGAAATTCCCCGCCGGCAGGAAGCACGGCACCCGGTCGGGCTCCTCCAGTTTGATGACCTTGATTAGCCTGGTTACCCTCTCCTGGTAGGCTTTCCTGGCCTCCGGACTGACGAATTCAACGCCCGGTGCTTCAAGCCACTTATTAAACCTCTCTTCCCGCTTTTCTTCCCACGATAAATCAGCCCATTTCCTCTCCATCTTTTAAGACTCCATCCTTTTTACTCAGGAAGCTGGAATTCCTTGCTTACGGATAAACACTCCTGCGTTGTTATATATGCAGATTTCTATCACTTATAGACGCCGTATTCCTTGGTGAAGTCAATCATCGTCTTGAGGTTTTCAGGCTTTACCTCATCTATTGAACTTCTGGAGGACACGATTAAGCCACCGTCTTTTCCGACCACATCAATAAGCTTCTTGACGTAGTCCTTCACGTCCTGCGGCGTTCCCGCCTGCAGCAAAGAAGCGGGCACATTCCCTCTAAAACACATATGGCCTTTGAGGATTTCCTTCGCTTTGAATATATCGGTTGAATCAAAGTGAGCCAGGACCTTTCCCTTGGGTAGCTCGAGAAGATATTCCAGCCGTGTGGTGTAATCGCCTTCGAAGAATACGCAGGGTAAATATCCGGCATCTACCAGAGCTATGATGACCTTTTTCAAGCCGGGCCAGTAGAAGGTCTCAAAATGTTTGTGCGACATGAAACCATCCGACCCTCTATGAAGGGCCATAAACGCCCGGGTATTACCATCCCCTTTCGGCATTGCCGCTATTCTTTCCAGTGTCCGTGACAGTTGCAGTCCAATGAGTTCAAGGAGCTTATCGGGCTGCTCAAAAATGTCCATCATTGAACCGCGCATTCCTCTTAAGGTATCCGAAATCGCGTCGAAAGGTGCTCCGCCACCACCGACTTTGCCCCACACGGGGAAACCTATTTTTTCAATTTCACTGTCAAATGCCGCCATTTTAGGTCTTATCTTCGCAATTTCACGCCCGGCTTTTTGCAGTGCCTTGATAGCGCTGGCTACTTCCGGCCTGGCCATCGCCTCGGCTAGAGCCATCGGTCCCCAGTAACCGCCGCCCAGTGATGAGAGCGGCGGCAGCATCTTTAAAGGCTCTAACGCTCCGCAGGTACGAGGCAGCAGGACTCGCAATGCGTAGTCGGAGGAATCTCCAAGGTATGCGTCGTACTCGTCTGCCTTCATCCATTCTCCCTCGACGAACTGGTAAGAATGCTCCGGCGAAACGCCATGTCCGGGCCACTTTAGCTGCTTCACATCAAGGTATTCCATCGCTTTCCCGGGCATGAAGTGTTCTACATAGACCACATCCGGTGCGAAATCTAAACAAGCCTTCTTATAGGCTTCCAACCAGGCATCATAATCATAATAAGAAGCCGCGCAGGTTATTCCGCTCCACCTTGCCGCAAAACAGACGAAGCTCGCCTGGACCGGAACTCTGTCAGGTATCTTCAATTGAATGGCATCCGTGACTCTTTTATCTCTTTCTTTATAAAGTTCTTCAGCCGTCTTTTCCATTTCTATTTTCCTCCCAGTCATTCTTTAGCTAACGATACCCCTATCATAGCATCTCGGCCATCGTCATCAGCCCATATATGGCCATTCTGCGGGAAAATATTCACTTTAGCTTACATCATCATGTCAGCTATACACGCCGTATTCTTTGGTGAAGTCAATCATCGCCTTGAGGTTTTCAGGATTTGACTTCTCCGGAGAGCTCCTGGGACAGACGATGAGACCACCGTCTTTCCCGACCACATCGATAAGTTCCTTCACATAGTCCTTCACTTCCTGGACTGTTCCTGTCTGCAGCAAGGATGCAGGTACATTCCCTCTGATACACATGTGGTCCTTAAGAATGTCCTTTGCTTTGTAAATATCGGTCGAATCGAAGTGAGCCAGGACCTTTCCTCTGGGCAGCTCAAGCAGGTACTTCAACCGCAAAGTGTAACTTCCTTCCATAAAAACGCAAGGGGTGTATCCGGCGTCCACCAGAGCTAAAATTACCGCTTTTAAGCCGGGCCAGTAGAAGGTCTCAAACTGTTTCAGGGACATGAAACCGTCTGCCCCTCTGTGAAGGTACAGCGTGGCCCGGGGGTTATCCCCTGGCGGTCCCATCATTGCTATTCTCTCCAGCGCTTTTGATAGTTGATATTCACAGCCTTTCAGGAGCTTCTCGGGCCGCTCGTACATGTCAAGCATTGTGCCACGCATTCCTCTTAAGGAATCCGAAAACAGGTCAAAGGGCGCTCCGCCGCCTATGCCCCCTACCGGGAAGCCCAGTTTTTCGATTTCCCGATTGAATTCTCCTATCTTGGGGCGCCACTTAGCCAATTCACGTCCGGCTTTCTGGAGCGTCTCAATAGCACCGGCAACTTCCGGCCTGGCGAGTGCCTCAGCCAGCATCAATATCCCCCGGTAACCACCACCCAATGATGAAAGCGGAGGCAGCATTTTGAAGGGTTCCATTGCTCCAATCGTACGTGGCGAAAGGACTCGTAGTGCGTAGTCGGAGAGGTCTCCAAGGTATGCGTCATACTCGTCTGCCTTCATCCATTCCCCTTCGACAGCCTGGTGTCCATGTTCGGGAGCAACCCCGTGCCCGGGCCACTTCGTCTGTTTCAGGTCAAGGTACTCCATCGCTTTCCCGGGCGCGAATGCTTGTACGTAATAGATGGAGTCCGGCGCGAAATCAAGAACGGTCTTCTTAGAGGCTGCCAGCCACGCATCATAGTCATAATAGGCAGCCGCGCTTTTTATGCCGGCGTACTTGGCAGGGAAATAGCTGAAGCTCATCTCGATGGGGACTCTGTCGGGTATTTTCAGGTGGATGGCGTCCATGACCCTCTGGTTTCTTTCCTTATACAGCTCTTCAGGTGTCTTTTCCATCTCTATTTTCCTCCCGGCCGGTATTCAGTCAGTGATACCCCTTCCCTGGCGTCTTTCATATGGCAATCAGCTCATATGCGCCCATTCTATGGGGAAATATTCACTTTAGCTTACATCATAAGGTCAACTAGTATACGCCGTACTTCTTGACAGATTCTATCATCGCTTTAACGTTTTCTGGTTTGGCATCGTTCGTTATTCCGGTATTGGTACTCAGGATAAAGCCCCCGCCTTTTCCGACAGTTTCAATCAGCTTCTTACAGTGTTCCTCTACCTCCTGGGGCGATGCGGCCTGCAGCATTGAATGCGGAACGCCACCCATAATGCAGGAATGCCCACCCAGGACTTCCTTTGCTTTGACCAGGTCTGTCAGGGCAAAGCGGGCGACAGTCTTCCCCTTGGGTAGTTCGAGAAAATATTCGAGGCGAGAGGTCCAGTCCGCTTCATACAGGGGTATATAGACCAGTCCCATATCCGTCATGGCCTCTGCGACCTTTTTCAGTCCCGGCCAGTAGAAGGTCTCAAACTGCTTCGGGGACATGAGCTCATCCGACCCGTTATGAAGATAGCTGCCTACCCTTTTGGGGTTTCCTCGTTTACTCTGGAGGGTTGCGGCTCCGTTCTCTATCGACCTGGGCAGAAGCATCTCACAAATCTGGAGCAGCTTGTCCTGGTTCTCGAACATGTCAAGCATCGTCCCTCTCATTCCCCTCAAATAGTCTGAAATCGTGTCGAAGGGTGGGGCTACACCTCCGTGATGAAGGGTCGGAAAACCAAGGCTTGCCATCTCTTCATTGAAGGTGCTCATAGATTGGATATATTTTTGGGCTTCCTGCCCGGCTTTGAATATGGCTTCGAATGCCTGGATGATTTCCGGCGTGGCGAATGAAGCTGCCCGTAATGCCATCGTGGAGCTTCCCACTAGTGACTGAAGAGGTGGAAGCTTGGAAAACGGCTCTAAAGCTGTCCAAACCCGTGGCAGATAGTATCGCAGCATAAAATCACCGGGGTCAGAGAAAAAAAGGTCATATTCATCTGCTCTGAGAGGTTCCCCTTCGATAAACTGGTGCATGGTATTGGGCCCAAGCCCATCGCCGGCCCATTTAAATAGCTTTGGAGCCAGCATCCCGAGGGCAAGTCCCGAACCGCCTGCTCCCGGTGCAATTATATCCGGCTCTAAATCCATAATCGTCTTCTTGGTTGCTTCCCGCCAGGCATCGTGGTTATAGAACGAATCGGCGACGGTTATCCCGCTCACATATCTGGCAGGGAAGTAGTTCGTTGCCAGGACGACCGGTACCCTGTCCGGCACTTTCAACTCGATAGCGTCTCTTAGCCTCTTTTCTCTTTCCTCATACAGTTCCCCGGGCGTCTTTTCCATTTTTATTTTCCTCCCAGCCATTGTTTAGCCAGCGATACCGCTGTCATGGCGTCTTTCCCATAAGCATCGGCGCTGGCATATTTCTGTATATCTTCATCAATCTGACCGCCACCTACCATTACCTTTACTTTATCTCGCAGACCGGCCGTTTTTATCGCCTCCACCGTTTCCTTCATCGACTCAAAAGCCAGTGTCAGGAATCCGCTCAGGCCCACGATGGGTGCGTTGGTCTCTTTTATCTTATCAACGAACTTTTGGGGTGGTACATCCACGCCGAGGTCGTACACTTCGAAACCGCTGACATCGAGCATAAAGACAACGATATCCTTGCCGATATCGTGTATATCACCGGCTACCGTGCCGATAATTATCGTGCCAAGTTTTTCAGAGGTCGTATCCGCTTTCAGCTTCGGTTTGATAATTTCGGATATCTGTTTGAAGATTTCCCCCGAGTAGACCAGCTCGGGAAGAAAGTATTCTCCGTCGGCAAACCGCTTGCCGATTATCTCCATCCCGTCTCTGCCCTCTTTAAGAACCAGTTGGGGGTCTTCACCACGGTCCAGTTTTTCATTGGTCAGCCTTAAAGCTTCGTTTCTCTCCAGATTTGCAATCGCATTGGTCAGTTCTTCGCTCATTGTTTTTTACCTCTCCAGTATTTTATATTTTATAAACCATTATTTCCTTTGCTTTTATATAGAGGTGACTGCGCATTCTCCTTCTCATTACATTCCGGACAACAGCCCTCGAGGTATAACTCAGCTTTATCCACCTTGAAGCCGTGTTCCCGTTGAACCATCTCGATTAGCTGTCCAATAAGGGGGCTTTGAAATTCGATGACTTTACCGCACCCCCGGCAGATAAGGTGCTGGTGCTCCTGTGATTGCTTTATCTCGTAATAGCAACGGACCCTGCCCAGACTTCTTTCATCAATAAGTCCCAGTTCCTTAAAGAGGTTAAGGCTACGGTATACCGTCGCCTGGCTGATAGACTTATCCCTGGCACTGGCGCGGCGATAAAGCTCTTTGGCATTGACATGCCCTTTAGCATCATGCAGCAGTTCCAGAAGCAGGCGCCGCTGAACGGTTACAGGGTGACCCTTGATTGGATTATCCTGGTTACGGCTGCGACTCATTCTCAACTGAATGCTACAGTCCTCCCGCTTTTTTGTCAAGGCGAGTAGCTGACGGTGTTAAATAACTGCCCGCATCACCGGACAGACATTACTGTGTTCGTGTAGCGGTAATTCATAGATAACCAGACAATATCTGTGGAAACAGTAATACTCCCCCCTATTCATTACAACAAAAGGTTAACGGCCTTATCCTTTCTATTCAGAAGGAATATTACTTTGCCGCAAATTGAAGAGAATTGGGCTGGAGGTCTAAGACCTCCAGCCCTTTTTTCTCCGGTTTTTCTGCAATGAGACGCCTAGTGTCCCATAGATTCCTTCAAGTCCTGGTCAATCCAGAAAAATTGTGCAAAATAGTTATTATCGGGTACACCGTAGTAATTCTTCAACCACGGCCACCATACGTTGTAGGTGTAGGGTGTCGGCCTGGGAATCACGTATGACTGCGTGACCATGTGAGGATACATCGTCTTGAACGTGCTGTAAACTTTGGCGTTGTCGATAAAGACCGCGGAGTTTATCGTCTGGAATGTCTCCTCAACTACCGGGTCTGCTCCCGGCGGGTCGTTGATACGGCTGGGGTTGTTGACGCTCGGACCCCTCGTAGAAGAGAAGTAGAATATCATCGGGAAGGCACTCCAGTTAAACCGGTAAAGCATCTCGTCGAAGTTACGGCGGGCAGAAATGCCCTGATAGGCGCCGGCTTCATAGGTATCCAGCATCAGGTCAATGCCCACCTTGGACCACATATCCTTGTAGATAGAGACCTCGTCGACCCGGTCGGGGAAGTTCTGGACAACACAATTTACCTTGAAGCCATCGGGGTAACCTGCCTCGGCAAGCAGTTGCTTTGCCTTATCCGGATTATAGGTGTAAAGGTCCCTGGCTTCCGCTGGCAGCTCTTCCAGAGACATATAGGCTTCGTTGAAGTTCTTGTTTACCGGGTAAACAAGTATCTCGGCATCACCCTCGTAGAAGTCTCTCTTTATCGCCTCGAAATCGGTAGCATACATCAGCGCATGGCGGACCCTTATATCGCTGTAAGGCAACTCCGGGTTGTCCTGCCTCATCGCAAACAGATACGGCAGGTTAGACAGGTATTTATTCTCTTTGAGTTCAGGAGTGGTCATCCTGATACTGGCATAGTTGTCCTTGGTGAGGCCGGTAAGGCTGTCGATTTTTCCCGTCCGCAGACCGGCTAGACGTGTTGACCAGTCGGGGATTACCAATTGCACCCACTTGTCAATGTAGGGGAGTTGATTGCCCTTGCCCGGACCTATCGGGTCGGTTCTCCAGTGATTGGGATTCTTGATAAAGGTAAGGGAACTGGCGACAACATAGTCTTCAATCATGAATGGTCCCGTCCCCACTGCGTTCTTCCAGTCGGCCACGCTGCCGTATTTCTCTACGACTTCCTTCGGCCACAGATTATTGTAGCCGCCTCCCTGGATTAGCCAGAAAAAGGCTGACAGGTAGTCCAGCGGAGTTCTGAAAGTCACCTCCCAGTCTCCGGTCTTTTCGGCGCTCACCGACTCGGCTACCGCCTTCTGGCTGAGGTTAATCCATGCGGATTCCGAAGCAAGACCCCGGTCCCAGGACCAGACGATGTCATCAGCGGTAACTTCGCGGCCGCCCATCAGCCGCCCGGCGTCACTGTCCACGGGCTGCCAGTGCATGCCCTGGCGAATCTGCATTATCCAGACACCCTGCTCGGGTATCTCCCAGCTTTCGGCGACCTGAGGCATGTAAAAATCTTCCACCGTCGCAGCGCCTGCCGCCCAGTTGGTCACACCGCTGCCGGCGGGACCTCTCAACCAGTCCGCTCCCATATACTGCGAATAGATGACCCCACTCCCAAAGGGACCCGACCCCGTGGGTTTGGAACCCGAATCGAAATTCACCGGGTCTGAAGCTATGGAAACGATTAGTGTACCGCCGTATCGCGGTATATTGCTATCAGGCTTCGCCTCTTCTTCCTCCTCTTCCTCCTCCTCTTCTTCACCTATTATTACCTCTTCGTCCTCCTCTTCTTCCTCCTCTTCTGCCGGACCGCATGATGCCATCACCAGGGACAGCGCCATCAGGCAGCTTACCAGTAACCATACGATTTTCTTGCCAGATTTCACTTCACCTCCTTACTCGTTCAATTAAATCCAGGCAAATTCATCATCCTTAATTGTCCTGCTGACTCTCTTTTCTTCATATTGAATTTATTCTTATAAAACAATCACCTCCTTGGCTGACCTTGCTATCAAATCGGCTTGCTGAATTCAAGACCTTAGCCAAGGGGGCATTAGAGGAAGTAATAGGAAATAATCTTTGGGAATGGTGAAATCCTTCAGCGCTAATTCTTCATAGCAAGGTCAATTCTTATTTCAATCAGGTATACCTCAACCTGTCTCCTTTACCACCGTGTACTTTCCAGATTTTTTTCTGAATTAACTGTTGAATGGCTCTAAAAACACTAAAGGGCATCAGTAACCACCGCATATTTCGGCAGAGTGCTGATACTCTTCGGAGAAGCCATGGCCTGAACTTTAATCTCTAACAAGAAGTTATTTCCCAGATTTGAACCCAAGTGTAATCCTGATTGTTTTATTTGTCAAGGAATTTCTCGTATGAAATCAAAGCTACAATAATCAGTGCTAAAAAGAGAACTTTTTAGCGGAACATAGCCTCTTGTTTTTCCTGCCTCATCTCTATAGTGGTCGCAAAGATATGGAAGAGGGCAGAGAATAGTTATCCGCACGAAAAGGCAGACATCCCTGCGTCCGTGGGGTGACACCCGGTCAGAGAATAAGAGGGAGAGCATTTTTATGCTCCCCCTCTTATCTACTATATGCGGTTAAGAACCGCGCCGATATTGCATCAATGCCTCTTACAACCGCAGCTTCGACACCGGCTTAGTACCCCATGGATTTCTTAAGCGCCTGGTCTATCCAGAAGTACTTCATATGGTCGTGCCAGTCGTCGTAGCCCACGCTCCTTTCGCCGGAGTAGTTCTTCAGCCAGGGCCACCAGAAGGTGTAGTTATAACCTTCGACGTTGGGGATACCGTATGCCTGGTCAAGGCAGTATTTCGATATATGCTCCCGGTAGTATAGCTGAGCTTCCTTGCTGTCCTTGAGTGCCAGCATCCGCACCTCTTCCAGAGCCTCGTCAATAATGGGGTCGTCAATAATGCTGATATTGAACATGCCCGTCCCGTGCTTGTCTATCCCGAGGTAATATGCGGCGATGGGGGCAGTGGTGCTGGCCAGCAGCGCGTCGTAAGTCTTACCTACCTGGTAGCTCGTTTTAACACCTGACTCTACGACGTTAAACTCCAGTTCGATACCCACCTTGGCCCACATATCTTTGACTATCGAGTAGTAGTCGACCTCGGTATTCGTCAGCACGATATTGGTCTTGAAGCCGTCGGGATAGCCTGCTTCGGCCAGGAGCGCTTTTGCCTTCTCCGGGTTATAGGTAAAAAGCTCCTTTATCGAGTCGGGTAAGTCCGGGTCGTCAATGCCAAGGTAGAGGTCGCGCAGTGATACGGTCTCGTTATGCGGGTAGCTTATGATATTCCCTTTACCGCCGCGGAAGTTTTCGAGAATGTCGTAGTAGTCGATTGCCATGACCATTGCCCGGCGCACCCGGACGTCGTTAAACGGCTCCATGTCCGTCCTCATGCCGCAGGGGGTACCCCTGCCGTCCATTGATGTTTTTTCCACAAACAGCAGGTCCGGACTCCTCTCCTGGAGGTCGATAGCCTCTTCCCAGTTAATGGCTTCCATAAAGTCGAGCTTACCCGTCCGCAGGGCAGCTATCTGGGTAGATTGGTCGGTTATAATGAGATACTTCAGAGTATCGACATAGGGGAGCTGGTCACCTTTACCCGGACCTACCGGGTTTGTCATCCAGTAGTTGGGATTCCGTTCATAGATAATATTGCTGTCAGGGACATAGTCCTTAAGAATGAAGGGACCGGTACCGACGGATATATCCCAGTCCATCTTACCGTATTTCTCCAGCACTTCCGGAGGGTAAATCCAGCAGCAGTCCATAAGCCGGGTCAAGCCTGCCACCATGGCATTAAGCGGGAGCTTGATTTGAACTTCCCAGGGTCCGGTCTTGGTTATCTCGGCAG
>CAZOUZ010000065.1:0-9784 GCA_964583115.1 uncultured Dehalococcoidales bacterium | reverse complement strand
TTGGTTTTGCCATTTTATACACCCCCTAACATCTACCTACATACCTACATACATATATATATCACTCATGTGCCTATCTGTCAACTTCTGTATAATTAATTATGGATAACATAGTTACTAATATATGCATTATTTTTACATTTTCTATTTAATCATCTTCAATCCAAATTGACCCACTACCCAATGTTTCGGCACATTGACAAATCATCTTCCGGAGGACTAAACTCAAAGTCCGGCATTTGAAACAGCTCTCAATAAATGTGTTGTTCTCGACAGTAAGATTACCGGTAATAGCCACTACCGAGGGATGGATATATGACCCGGAGGCGCTGGACGACTGCGTTCATATTTAGTTTTATACCGCTCGGGATATGGCTGATATTCTGGTTCTTCAGGATAGTCACCTCAGGTGGTCTTGAGAGCAGTGGTCTGGCATTTGCCTTTATCATTCCGACCGCTCTCTATGTATGCTTACAGATATGGCTTGCCATCCGCGCTTTCACGGCATGAAAGTAAGGGAGCTGAGTTGAACTCAGCTCCCTTACTCAATTTTTGCCAGAGGTGTATGTCTATTTACCCGGCAAGCAGCTCTTTTACCTTCTCGGCGAAGGCGGGGAACACCTTTTTCCAGTCGCCGACAACGCCGTACTGGGCTTCTCTGAAGATATTCGCCTCCGGGTCTTTATTTATGGCTATCATCGTCTTTGAGCTTGAGCAGCCGGCAAGGTGCTGGCTGGCACCGGAGATGCCGACGGCAATATAGAGGTCGGGAGTGACAATCTTGCCGGTGAGTCCCACCTGCTGGGTATCAGGTATCCACTCGTTATCGCAGGCAGGCCGGCTGGCGCCCACCGCTCCTTTGAACAATCTGGCGAGCTCCTGCAACTGGGCAAACCCTTCGGCTCCACCGATTCCCCTGCCGCCGCTTATCACTACCACCGCATCTTCAAGCTTAATCCCCTCCACTTCCTCTTTCACTTTCTCAAGGACTGTCGTTTTTATAGCTGCCGCATCCAGGCCCGCCTCAACATTAATAACTTCACCTTTTCTGCCGGCATCAGGCGCCAGGGGCTCCATCACCTTGGCTCTGACCGTGACAATCTGCGGGTCGGTATCGGTAGTATAGATAGCCTGGGCGTTTCCTCCGTAGACAGGTTTCGTCTGCTGGAGCCGCTTCGAGTCGGGGTCGATTGAGAGAGCCACGCAGTCCATAGTGGCTGCCGTACCCAACCTGAAGGCTAACCTTGGAGCCAGGTCGCGACCGACGGAAGTCTGTCCCAGGATAATAACCTGGGGCATCGCCTGACCGGCTACCTTCTCCATAACCGATACATAGGTATCCGTCTGGTAGTCTTCAAGCAGAGAGTCCTCAACCACGTATACCTTATCGGCACCGGCGGCAACAGCTTCCTGAGCCAGACCGCTCACCTCGCTGCCCACCAGCACGGCGCTCAATTCCTGTCCCAGGTCGTCAGCCAGCTTCCTGCCGCAGCCAAGGAGTTCGGCAGCCATTCCGCTCAGCTTTCCTTCAACAACTTCACCGTAAACAAGAACACCTTTATTATCAGACACCGGATTTACCTCCTAACTTAACTGCTTTTCGCAGTGGTAATATTCTGACTTTTCTACAGTACTTTGACCTCTCTTAGCTTGGCAGCAAGGTTGGTGCCGGCTTCCTCGGGGCTTTCACCCTCTATAATTTCGCACTTACCTTCCTTAACCGGCTGGAACAACTTGACGAGTTTGGCTCTGCTGCCGGCGGCACCAAGCTGGGAAGCATCAACGTCAATATCGGCTGGTTTCCAGACGACAGGCTCCTTCCGCTTGGCTGCCATAATCCCCTTAATCGTAGGATAGCGGGCTTCACCCAACTCGTTACTCACCGTAATCAGAGCCGGTAAAGATACCTCGATAACATCATAGCCATCGGGGACCACCCGCTCAACTTTTGCCTTGCCATCGGTGACTTCTATTTTCTTTGCCAGGGTAACACTGGGCAGCCCCAGTATCTCGGCAATACCGGAACCTACCTGCCCGGAGTCCCAGTCGGCAGCCTGCCGGCCGCAGAAGATAATGTCATACTCGCCTATCTTCTTGATAGCCATCGCCAGAGCGTAAGCCGTTGACCAGCTATCACCGCCGACAAAAGCCTCGTCTTCCAGCAGGATAAGCTCATCGGCTCCCATAGATAACGGCTTCTTCACCACATCCCGGGAAAGGTTAACTCCCAGGCTTATCGCCGTGATTTTACCGCCCTGGGCATCCTTAATCTTTAGCGCTGCCTCCACGGCATTCTCATCAAAGGGGTTGATTACCGGCGGCACGCCGGACGGCGGCACGACGGCATTGGACGAGGCATCGACCTTGAAACTCGCCGGGGGAGCCTCAGGGTCAATCACCTGCTTGCAGCAGACAATCATGTTCATCGCGTAGCTACTCCTTCCACATTATGGATTGCTATAGAATTGTTGGGGGGATAATCCAGCAATTACTGTATCATCAGTACAGGTTTTGCGTCAAGTTATAGGTTCTGTTTGAATTCGGTTGATACTAACTACCTCACCCCTGACCCCTCTCCAGCCGGAACCACTGTAAAGGAAAGGTAAATGCTACAGGCTGGAGAGGGGGATAAAGGCCTGCCAAAGTACCGGTTGTTAAGCCGGTAATAACAAGCTTAACACCCGGTCGATACCGCCCAGGTCAGGCGTCAGTCCTATTTCAGCCGAAGGGAAAAGTCCGGCGAGAAAGCCAGATATCGCCTCTCCCTGGCCCCGCCCGATTTCAAGGAGGAGACAGCCGCCGGGACGGAGTTTTTCACCCGCCCGGAGGCACAGCCGGCGGATTTTATCGAGTCCGTCCGCACCCCCGTTCAGCGCCAGCGTAG
This sequence comes from uncultured Dehalococcoidales bacterium, assembly GCA_964583115.1. GTDB lineage: Bacteria > Chloroflexota > Dehalococcoidia > Dehalococcoidales > UBA2162 > CAYVOV01. Next base: position 6,900 of record CAZOUZ010000065.1, on the reverse strand, counting down.
GTTCGAATCCCAGCGTATTCACTCCAGCCAGTTCCGGCTCCCTGACATAGGGAAGGTTGGCTAAGATGAGGTCGACAGGTCCAGGCAGGGGGTCGAGCATATCGCCTTCCAGAAGACTGATTCTAGCCGCCACCCCGTGCCTCTTACAGTTGGACAGGGCGACCTCAAGGGCAGCGGATGATACATCGGCAGCGTAAATTCTTGCCTGCGGCAGGTTTACCGCCAGGCTGACGGCGATGGCGCCGCAGCCGGTGCCGATATCGGCGATTACCGGCAAAGGACGACTTCGGGCAAGTCCGATAGCTTTCTCCACCAGCAGCTCGCTCTCCGGTCTGGGGATAAGGACATCTGAATTAACATAGAAATCAAGCCCGTAGAACTCGCGGTGCCCGGTTATATAAGCGGATGGCTTATTGCCGAGACGCTGCTCGATGCAGCGCCAGAACTCTTCATACTGAGCAGGGCTCAACTCGCGGTCAATTTCAAGGTATAATTGGACGCGGTCTATCTTCAGAGTATGCCTCAGCAGCAGCTCGGACTCCAGTTGAGGGTCTTCAATACTGCCGGCGGCAAGGACTTCTCCGGCACGGCTTAAAGCCTGCTTTGCGGTCAAGCCAGTTGCTCCTGTAACTGCTTAGCCTGGTCATCGGTAGCAAGGGCGTCAACAAGCTGGTCGAAATCTCCCTCAAGGACTTTGTCCAGGTTATGGAGGGTAAGACCGATACGGTGGTCGGTAACACGGTCCTGGGGAAAATTGTAGGTCCGTATTTTCTCGGAGCGGTCGCCGGTGCCCACCTGGGAACGGCGCTGCTTCATAACTTCCTCTTCCTGCTTGCGCAACTCGGTATCCAGGAGCCTTGCCCTGAGCACCGCCATTGCCTTTGTCTTATTTCTCAACTGCGAACGCTCGTCCTGGCAGACCGTCACGATGCCGGTCGGCAGATGGGTAATACGCACCGCGGTGGCTACTTTATTCACGTTCTGCCCCCCGGCGCCACCGCTGTGGAAAATATCGATTCTCAGGTCTTCCGGAGTGATATCCACGTCCACCTCGTCGGCTTCGGGAAGCACCGCTACCGTAGCCGCCGAGGTATGGATTCTACCCGAAGACTCGGTGACAGGCACCCGCTGCACCCGGTGAACGCCTCTTTCATACTTCAGACGACTGAAAGCGCCCTTACCCTTTATTTCAAAGACAATTTCCTTGAAACCGCCGATACCGCTCTCATTAGCATTGATAATGTCCACTATCCAGCCCTTCGACTGGGCATACCGGCTGTACATACGGAAAAGGTCGGCGGCAAACAGCCCTGCCTCGTCACCACCTGTCCCGGCGCGAATCTCCACAATTATGTCTTTCTCATCGTTTACGTCTTTGGTCAGGAGGGCAAGCCTGAGCTCTTCAAGCAGGCTCTCAAGCTTCGGCTCAAGCTCTTCTATCTCCTGCCTGACCAGAGCCTTCATTTCCTCGTCCAGGCTGTCCTGAAGCATACCCTTCGTCTCTTCCAGCGACTTCGAGGTCTCCTTATACTCCCTGTACTTCTCGACCACATTCTCGATGCCAGCCCTCTCCTGGGCAAGCTTCCGTAGCCGCTTCGGGTCAGAGGCTACCTCGGGAGTAGCTATCTGCTCCTCGATTTCCTGGTAACGCTTGCTTATACTTTCAAGTTTATCCCACATAACAAATCACCACTTGAATTATAGCACAGGCACGGATGGGCTAAAAGCATGGACATCCGGATACAAGTCTTATACCAAATGTCATTCTGAGGAACGGAGTGACGAAGAATCTCCGGGTGACACGGACATAATACTTATGGGGCAAGACACCGGATATTGGAAAAGTGGCGGGAATTAACCCGACCCCGAAATGATAGCAAAATAGATCTGATTCTGAACCCGCGTTTCATCATAGAGCTCAACCATACTATCGAAAGACAGCGAGTCCATATCTACTCGACTTATAATAGCGCCGCACTTCAGATAAATGACAAATTGCACACAAACAGAATTTGGAAATAGACCTTGTACTATTTCTTTTTTGTTCCGCCCGATAGCCAGCTGCTTGACTGTATTTTGCCTCCGCCAACATTAAAAATCATTTGAATATTCTGTTCGATACAGGTTTGATACTCCAAAATATCAGCGGCTTCTTTCCTGTCACCGCCATTAGCAAAAATTATCTCATCATCGGGGTATTTCTCTCTTATTAACTCCAGGGTTCGGCATACACTCATATCAGTATCAATACTTCTAATAGTTTCATTTCCATTGCCATATCTTTCTCCTATCCCCCACGTGATTATCTCTTCCCTTTCATCTATATCAGGATAAAAACGCCCTCCGCTGCCTCTTTTCTTTTCATCAAGGAATTGATCGCTATTTAGAATTACAATTAGTTTATCGCCAAGCTTCTCAGCTTCAATCATCATCCTTACATGTCCCTTGTGTACTGGATCAAAACCGCCGGAGACAACGACAATTCTCATTAGTATCCCTCCACAAATGTTGTATAGATTCTACCATATTCCGGTTACTCCGGTGGAGGATATATGGGAAACTCACCAAATGATTATTATAGAACCCCCTCTTCAACTCCCGTTATATTTCGAGCTTCTCCGGAAAAAGAATGAGGGAGAGTTTTAGAGAGGGGCTTCGCCCCTCTCTAATTTCCTCAAGGGCGGCCTGCTTGCGCGTAGCCCCGATTGCATCGGGGCGGAGGCAAGCGGTCGGGAATAGATAAAAAGAGGTACTATACAAAACCACCGGAGAGTGAAAGTTGGCAAAACCCTTACAATAGGTTAATATAGATAATGTGCCTTTCCCGCAGACCAGAAAGTTATCCTATGGAAAAGCAAATTGATACAAAAAAACGAATAGCCAGCCTGACCTCCAATATCCTGAATCCCTTCTCGCTGTGTCTGGCACTTATATTTCTATTTTCATTCATATCATCTGCCAGTGCGCCTGAGGCAATCAAATGGGCGTTTCTTTCAATGGCAGTGAGCCTGTTGCCTGTTTTCCTGGTTATAATTTACATGATACGAAACGGCACGCTTGATAACTTCTTCATTAGCGGTCGCCAGCAAAGGACCAGGATTTACCTGATTGGATTTTTTTGCGCGTCGGTAAGCTGCGTTATCCTTGCTTATCTCAAGGCGCCATCAATGCTGGTGGTAGCCTTTACCACCGGTCTCTCGACAGTGCTCATCTTTACCCTTATCAATCTCTGGTGGAAGATAAGCATTCACACCGCCATTGTGGCGGCATCGGCAACGGTACTCGTCCTGCTGTACGGCTGGATGGCGGCGGCAACCGTAGCTCTGGTCCCCCTGACAGCCTGGGCAAGGATAGAGCTGGAGTACCACTCGCTGGCCCAGGTGGTTAGCGGCGCTCTCCTGGCAGCCGTAATCGTGGTGGGAATGTTTTACCCGCTCGCTCTTGCCTGAGACAATCTCTCCGAAACAAAGATTAGCTGGCAACCCCGGAGTCCCGCGGCCGCCAGCCGATTCTATTTCTTAAGAGCGTCCCTTTTGGCGATACATTCTTTTACCGAGTCCGCCATATCATCGGCAGTGAAGCCGAAATGGACCTTGAGCTCGTCTAACTCAGGAGTGATTTTACCGGACTGGCTGTACTCGTCTTCCCTTCTGTCACCGCATCGTTGGTAGCCAGGGGCTCACCAATCTGAACGTATTTATTAAACGTTGCCATATCTCTTCCTTCTTAAGGAAAATTCCCCGGTCTCCCGTTACTTCCTCCAATTACGCGAAATCCACCAGCCCTGCAGGACCAGCCGTGTCAGGTCTTCAGGCGCACGGTTTACGGCTTAATCAGTACCTTTATCCCTTCACCCCTGAGAAGCTGCTGAAAACCGTCGTTAATTTTCTCAAGAGGCATTATCGAGATTAGCGGCTCAAGCTCAAGCACCGACAGAAGGCTCAGCGCCCTGGTAAAGCTGTACGGAGATACGAAGACGGAGCGGATGGTCAATTCTTTCTGGTACATATAGTGAGGCTGGACACCGACCTCGGCACCGTTGGGATACATCGCCGCCCAGACTATCGTGCCGCAGTTGTCCGCCAGGAAGACCGCCTGCTTGGCTACGGCAAGCTTGCCGCTGGCATCTATAACCGTGTCAAAGCCCCTGCCATCGGTGAGCTTCCTGGTAGCTTCTTCCAGGTCTTCGTTAATGGGGTCGACCACCATAGTAGCCCCCAGCTTTTTAGCCATCTCTCTTCTGCTTGCCACCGGTTCGGAGACAAGAATCCTGGCTGCCCCGGCAACAGCCGCCACTTCCTGTATCAGCAGGCCAATGGGTCCGGAGCCGAGTATGGCTACCGTCCCGCCCGGTTTGATGTTGGCAATGTCAATGGTATGCACGGCGACGGACACCGGCTCAAGAAGGGCACCGACTTCCAGACTGACACCTTCCGGAAGGGCATACACCGCGCCATCTTTATAAACAGCATACTCGGCATAACTACCGGTTGCGGGGACTACATTTTCACAGTAGTGCTCCATCTTATTCTGACAATAGTAGCAGGAGCCGCAGTAGGTCCGGAAATTCATCGCCACCTTCTGCCCGACTTTCAGATTGCTCTTTACCTCGCTGCCAATCTCAACGATTGTCCCCGAGGCTTCGTGTCCCATAATCATCGGTCCCGGGCGGGGTGGCATCGGAGCGCGCCTGGCGGCAAACTCGGGGTCGAACATGTGGAGCTCGCTGCCGCATATCCCGCAGTAGGCTATCTTGACCTTTATTCGGTCGGGACCTATCTCCGGTTCGGGTACGTCCTGCACCTTAATAGTATGGTCTTCCTGCATTACTGCTGCCTTCATTATCTGGTCACCTCCTAAAATTAGTTTTTCAGGGCAGTAAATATTATCAAGCCGCATCTATTATTATGCAGCACAGGCAACCCGCCGTCAATTACCCACCTGTACTCCGCTATGTATTTAACAAGAAATATGTCCCGTCTATCAGGAGAGCATTCTTAAAAAAGAAGAAGTGGGGGTTGGACTTATTAAGTCCAACCCCCGCATTACTTTAAGATATACTTAATATACTCAGCGGGCTTTCCGGTACGTTCCGGTATATTTTGACTCATTCGCACTGTATTCGGTTTCATTCAAACCAGCGCCTGATAATAAGGTGCGAATTTCCTCCGCCGGCATACCGTGCGATTCTTTCGTCGGCTCCCAGATAAAGAGTGTCCCCCCTGCTTTCAATGTTCGGGACAATACATTTACAGTATCCTGCCTGTCTGCCGGAGCTATATCGTGGATAACGTGAATCACCGATATAACATCAAACGAAGACTCGGGTATATCCAGTTTCCTTATGTCCCCAGCTATGCATTCCACATTAGGATACTTTTTCAGCCTTTTCTCCGCTTTACGCATCCAGTAATTCGATACATCAACACAGGTAAGGTGTCCTTTTTCACCAAGAAGATTTACCAGACACTGCGAGCCGGCACCACCGCCACAGCCAAAGTCGAGAACCCTCTCGTCTCCTTTAAATCCGAAGGTCTTATAATAGGGATTGAAAAACAGAGGCCCCCCAATGAACCACTTTAATACATCTTCAAATATAAAAAGGGCGGAAGGATGCTCAAAATCGTATGCCTTAAATGTACTAACACTCATCTCCGTGCCTCCACAAATAATCTTTTACGAACCGCTATAAGAGTAAACCTCAGCCAATTTCAGTCAGCTTTAAATTGACCGCCGTTTCTATACCGAAATGCGCCGCCTCTCTCAAGTCCTCCAGGGCTTCCTTCTCCGTTTTACCCATACCGACGGCAACCACGGGACGCCAGATTATATAGAAGCTCTGATTTTCTTCATCATATTCTATTTTTATTTCATCACCCGGCGACATATCGCCCCTCCCGATAAAACACGGTCATCTCTCAGCTAGTAAAAAGGCGGCCGGTAACTCTTGTGATTTAGCTATTTATTTTTCCCCGCCGCAGCCAGAGGGGCTACCGCTATCCAGAGCGTGATGGTTATCAGCATGGACGTTACGTAATTGATATCCGCCAGGCCGATTTTGGGGGAAACCACATCCCACAGTAGCATTAAAAAGAATGAACTTAGAAAGAAACCGGGTATAGCCGCCATTATTCTGAAGTAGCCCATATCAGTCCTCCTGAATTTTTATATACTAGTATTCCAGTATTTCCTCAATATCCTGACATGCCTGGATAAGGACCTGGCGAATTCTCTGCGTCTTATCCTCATCCATACTGCGAAGTCCCCGACTAATCAGGTTTTCAAGGGCATGGTATTCCTTCATCACCATTACCATTCTACCGATTTTCTTAAAGCTCCACCTGTTTTTCATCTGGTCTCTAACGCCATCAGCCAAGACCTTCTGTGCTACAAGAAACTCTCTGCCCTGTTCCGTTATCGTATAGACCTTTTTGCCGTCCTGCTCCACAGCAGTGGCATATCCCATCTCCTCAAGCATCTGAAGCGTAGGATAGACAGCCCCGGGGCTTGGCTTGTAAAGACCGTGAGACATCTCTTCAAACTCACGGATAATCTCGTAACCATGCCGCGGCTTATCCTCTATCAGGTCCAGGATAACGTATTTGAGGTCACCCTTCTGAAAAGAGCTTTCCCGCCGCGGGCCCTGAAAAAACCGTTCTTTGCCGAACATCCGGTCTCTAAACATATCGAACTCCTAACCCGTTTCAATAAAGTAGATATATCAAATAATATCAAGATATATCTTGATATATTTTAATAACGAACCGCCGTTTTGTCAAGGGGTTTTCCAAAAATAATATGGCGAATCAAGGCAAAGAGAGGTTTCCCAAAAATACTGCGGCGCAGTTAAGGCAAAGAGAGGTTTTCCAAAAATAATGCGGCATAATTTCAGAAAAGAGA
>CAZOUZ010000064.1:0-9794 GCA_964583115.1 uncultured Dehalococcoidales bacterium | reverse complement strand
TCTCCGGAAAAGGCGTTTCCACCAGGGCGCTTTATCGCCGAATCCCTCTATGACGAAAGTGTGCTCGCACCTGCCGCAGCGCCAGTTTTTGTATTGTTTATTGTAATAGGTCTTGGAGCTGCCGCAGCGGGGACAGGTCGTCCTTATTTTTCTGGCGGTCTCTTTATCCAGCGTCTCCCAGTATTCGTCATGCCAGCCGGGGCGTACGGGCATATTTATCTCCCTTTCTTAAACGTGCAGTTCTATTATATCACCGTCCTGCAGGACGTGGTCTCTCTTCACCATTACGCCGTCGTGCTTGCCCGAGCCCCAGACCCGGGCGAATTTCATTTTAGCGGTGAAGTCCTTGTGGACTTCGGTGGCGGCATCTTCCAGGGTGCTTCCTCTATCGAGGATTATCGGGTCGTTGAAGTCGGGTTTCTGTCCCGGCGTCTTGGTATAGACCCGGATGATATCGAGCATTTCGTATATTTTTAGCTTCAGTTCTTCCAGGCCGGTCCCCTTTTGGGCTGATATCGGTATAACCGTAAGCTCGTCCTGAAATAGTTCCTCAAGCGCCGTGTAGTTTCTGTCGGCTCCGTCCAGGTCTATCTTGTTGCCGATAATCAGCGCCTTTTTCTGGTGCAGCAAGCCGCCTTCCTCTCCATCCTCCTGCCGGCTCCCGATTCCTATTCCTATTCTCATGTTACCCAGTTCGGTGGTGACGGTCTCCATCTGGGTCAGGGGGTCTTCAGCCAAATCAACCAGCACCAGCAGGGCGTCTGCCCGTATCAGGTTTGCCGATAGCCAGGGCTGGTTGGAGCCGATTACAAGGGGCGGAGTGTCAACCAGTTGTATCTGTATATTTTCATATTCCATCATTCCCGGAATGGCGGCGTGGGTGGTGAAGGGGTAATCAGCTACCGTGGGCGAGGCATTGGTAAGCGTGGCGACAAGTTGAGATTTCCCGGTATTGGGCGGACCGATGACCAGCACCTGGGCCGCTCCTTCTTTCTGCACAACCATAGAAGCCCTCTGGGTGGCTGCCTTCCTGTCGGTTGTCTGGCTCAGCTTGGCTATTCGTCTTCTCAGGTCGGCCTTGAGGTGGTCGGTGCCCTTGTGTTTGGGCATGATAGCCAGCATTTCTTCCAGGGCGGCAATCTTTTCCGGGTTAGTTTTTGCCTGCCGGTAGCGGTTTTCGGCTTCGTAATATTGCGGCGGTACGTTAGTCGGCATCTTACCCCTATGTTAACAAAAACATAGCCGGTCTTTCTACTATAAGGTGGGAGGGCTTTCCTTTAGGCACTGGTAACTCTGGTCTCTTAATTTTTATTGAACCCTATCCCCCTGTGTCCCCCTTCCCCTTTTGAAGGGGAAGGGGGATAAAAAGAAAGAGGGGCGAAGCCCCTCTTAATCTCCCCTTATTCCGGTGTTCCCAATGCTATTCTGTGATTGCTTTGCTAATATAGACAATGTTTCTATTTCCTCTTAAATCATCCTCGTATAAATACGTTACTCTTCCCGGAGCTGTTTCGAAATTGCAGTAATCCATATTCTCTAATGGGACTTTTAACCATGTCATAATAATAAATGTTAATGCGAAACCATGAGTAACGATAATTATATTTTCATCGGATTTGCTGATTATCCTGTTGAAGTAGTCCTGTATACGTTTTCCAACGTCTCTTCTGGATTCGGAGTTCTTGAATATACGGTGGTCTAACCTGTTGCCGTCAGTCGGTTTAGGGATGATATTCTGTTCTCTCCATTCTCTTGGTTTACCTTCGGCTTCACCATAGCTCATCTCTCTTAGCCGTTTATCACAAATAACCTTGCTATTGAATACCTCGGAAATGATATTCGCCGTTTCTGAGGCTCTCTTCAAATCTGACGAATAAACAGGTATATTCGGCACCTGTATCTGATTGAAAAGAGCCTTGGCGATATCGCCTGCCTGAGTTATACCCTTTTCAGTGAGAGAGGTGTCATACCATCCACCGCCTAAATCCTCGATATGATGAACCGATTCGGCGTGCGTAACAACATAAATATTTTTCATAATTATTAATACCTAATTTCAGTTGAGCAGCACTTGTAGCATATATTCTACAGGTAGTCCTTTATTTTCTCGGCAAGGCTGCGGGTTATGCCTCCGGCGGCGGTGAGTTCCTCGGCGGAAGCCTCCCGGATTGCCCTGACCGAGCCGAACTGCTTCAGCAGCGCCCGCTTGCGCCGGGGGCCGATGCCGGGTATGCCGTCAAGGGAAGAGGCGAAGGCCTCCTTCCGCCGGACTTGCCGGTGATAGCCGATGGCGAAGCGGTGGGCTTCATCTCTGAGGCGTTGCAGCAGTTGAAGTCCGGGAGAACTTTCCGGCAGCCTGATGGGTCCCGATTGCCCGGGGATAAAAATTTCCTCGTTTTCCTTGGCCAGACCGGCGACGGGTATCGAGCCTGCTCCGGCTTCCTTCATCGCCGCCAGCGCCGAGTTTAGCTGTCCCTTGCCGCCGTCGATGAGGACGAGGTCGGGCGGCACCGCCCAGTTGTCCGTAGCGGCATAACCGTTCTGCCGGCCGAAACGCTTGAACCGCCTTTGCAGCACTTCCTGGAGCATGGCGTAATCGTCAGCTCCGGCGACGGTTTTGATTCTGAAGCGCCGGTAATGCGCCGGCTTCGGCTTTCCCTTATCGAAGACCACCATACTGCCTACCGCAGCGCTCCCCTGTATGTTCGAGATATCGTAGCACTCCATCCGTGAAGGCGGAGCGGGCAGGCGGAGTTCTCTTTTTATTTCATTCAGGGCTTCGGTCAGCGCCCGGGCGCTGCCTTCCTGCTGTTTAATCTTGAGCTGCTGCAGTCCCTGCCCGGCATTTTCGGCGACGATATCCACGAGCTGTTTTTTACTGCCCCGGAGGGGGACCTGAAGGCGGACTTTGCCGCCCCTTTTGCTCTGGAGCCAGTCCTCGATTACTGTCCTGTCCTCCACCGGGTGCTGGAGCAGCAATAATGGCGGTATATAGGGGGCGGAGCCGTAAAATTGCTTTATGAAGCTGGTCATGATTTGCTCCGGTTCCTCGGAGCTTGTCCCCTGTAGAGTAAAACTCTCCCGCCCGATAAGCTTGCCGCTGCGAATGAAAAAGACCTGGACAAAAGCCCGGTCCCGCTCAGTAACGAAGGCGATAACGTCCTGCTCTCCTCTTACCCTGGCGGTGATTTTTTGACCTTCGATAACTCTGCCAATGGACTGGAGCTGGTCTCTGAGCAGGGCTGCCTTCTCAAAGTCCAGAGCCTCGGCGGCTTTTTCCATCTTGCTTTCCAGACTGCGGACTATCTTTTCCTGCTTCCCCTCGAGAAACTGGACTACCTGCCTGATAACGTTCGAATACTCCTGCTTGCTGACGGCTCCGATACAGGGGCCGGCACAGAGGTGGATGTAGTAGTTGAGGCAGGGTCGCCGGTCGGTGCCGGTGATGGTCCTGGAGCAGGAGCGGAAGGGGAAGATTCTCTTCAGCACTTTCAGGGTCTGACGCAGCGATTTTGCGCTGGCGAACGGCCCGAAGTAACGTCCCCCGTCGTCTTCCATGCGGCGGGTCAGGTGCACTCTGGGCCATTCCTCGTTGAGCGATATTTTGAGGAAGGGAAAAGATTTTCCGTCTTTGAGGCGGACATTGTAACGCGGCTGGTGCCTCTGTATCAGGTTGTATTCGAGGATGAGCGCCTCCTGTTCCGAGTTGGTTACGAAGAAGTCGAGGTCTTGCACCCGGGCTATCATCCGCTGTATTTTGGGGGAGAGTTTCTCGCTGGCGCGGAAATAAGACCTTACCCGGTTGCGCAGGCTTGCCGCCTTACCGACGTATAGTATGTTGCCCCCGGCATCTCTAAAGAGATAAACGCCCGGGCTGCCGGGTAGCTGCTTTAATTGCTCCGTTATCAGATTGCTCGTTGTTCCCATCGTCTTTCTAAACCATTTTATGACTAAATCAAAGGGGGATACAAGAGAGGATGAGTATAACTGCCGATTCTGGTAATAGTCCTGAGAAGAGAGGCTATTTATAATTATGTAACCCCATCCCCTGTATCCCCTTCCCCTTGATAAGGGGAAGGGGAGTATTTTTTCTTAAGAGGGGCTACGCCCCTCTTAAACACCCCCTGCATTATTCTGGACTTCTCCCTTTCTTAAAGTCCCGATTCACTCAGTTCACACGGGATTCCGCATAAAATCGGAAGGAGATTGAGAGGGATTTAAAATCCCCCTTAATGACCCTTTTCAAAGGGGAAAAATTTTCTGGATGAGGCTTTGCCACTCTTAAACGCCTAAAAGGACGGGTCCTTGAGGTAAATCTGGGTCGGGTCGGCGTATTTCATTGTTTCAACCCTGGTAAAAGTGCCGGAAGCTATGTCCACAACCTTTTGCAGCAGTTTCTCTCCCGCCTCTTCGATGGTGTCCTTGCCTTCGATGACGGTACCGGAGTAGAAATCTATGCTGGTCGGAGCCATTGTCAGGGTCTTGGGATTGGCGGTAGTCCACATTAGAGGAGATACGACTGCCGTCGAGTTATAGAGCAGGTCGTTACCCGACCAGCCGCCGCCACCTAGCTGGAAGATTACCAGTTGGGCTCCGGAAGCGGCGTAACCGGCGAATATCGAGCCCATACTCATCCAGTTATCGACGAAGTATAAGCCCCTGCCGCCGGGCCTTTCCGCGTACTTGAGGACTCCCAGAATCGGACTTGACCCCGACTTGTGGATGGCTCCCAGGGACTTTTCCTCCAGGGTTGAGATACCTCCGGCGATGTTCGAAGGTACCGGGTTAATGGTACGGATATCTTCCCCGGTTGACTTGGCGATTGCTTCCGTCTCAGCCGCTACTGCCAGAATCCGTTCGGAGACCTCCCGGGTTACTCCGCGTTTGGCCAGCACGTGCTCGGCGCCGATTATCTCGGTGTTCTCTCCGAAGAAGGCGGTGCCGCCGGCATCGACAATGCGGTCGAAGAGGTTGCCGATTACCGGATTACCGGCAATACCGGAAGTGGTATCCGAGGCGCCGCACTTCACTCCCACCGCCAGGTTTTCCAGGCCGAAGGGCTGGCGTCTTAGCCGGGAGGCTTCGAGCACCATCTCACGGGCAAGCTGGATGCCTTTTTCCATCGCCCGGAGAGTGCCGGCCTCTCTGGACACGTCTATCACCTCGACCCTTTTACCGGTAGCGGCAATCTCCCCGGCAATTCGTGAAGGGCTCAGTTCCGGGTAGCTGGAGCCGGCGCTCAGCGAATGGACGATTACCGAGGCAACATTGGGGTTTCTGCCCAGGCCGATGAAAGTGCGGGCGATTGTCTCGCGGTCGCGGCTGGTGCGGCCGCTTCCGGAGTCCGCGGTCAGTATCGTCCTGGTACCGTTGACGAAGTTGCAGATATTGTTGCCGAGAAAGCCGCCGGGTATCACCAGAACATAATTACGTATGCCGATAGAGCCGTCAGGTCTTTCATAACCCAGAAAGTTCATCGGGAATCTCCTTTCGCCAGGTCTCCCCGGCCTCTTGCCCCCTCTATGTTATGAATATGGACGAGTTGACCCTGCTTGATATCCTGTGAAGCAACGCCGATTGGTTCGCCGTACTTGATTACGTTAGAGCCCCTGGTAATGTCGGTGACGGCTATTTTAAAGCCGAAAGGGACTTTCTCCAGGGCTTTGACGGTGCTGACCTCTTTACCCACTCGAATCTGCACATCGGCACCCGGCTCCAGCTCTGCCAGGCTGGTGGCGACATTGTCCTCTTTGGATATCATCAGGGCTCCCTGTAAGTCCATCGGGCACCTCCGGTAATTAGTGGTTTTTCGTAGCCAAATATTACCGCCTGCGGGAAAAAGATGTCAAACTCGGCGCGCTGAAGAAAACGGGTGTCTATTCCCGAATACGGATAGGGGAAAATGTAATCTCCGGGGCGGCCTGCCGGCAGGGGTAGTGGGGTGTCCCCCGCTATCCTTCCTGGTTCAGCGTAGCCAGAAACTCGGCGTTTGTTTTCGTCTTCTTCATACGGTCGATGAGCCGGTCCATAGCTTCGGCGTAATTGACTGAGTTTGAGGAAATCATACCAGTCATCCGCCGCAGCAGCCAGGCTTTCCCCAGGGTATCTTCGTCCAGGAGCAGTTCTTCGCGTCTGGTGCTGCTGTGCTCGATATCTATTGCCGGGAAGGTGCGGCGGTCAGCCAGCCGGCGGTCGAGGTGGACTTCCATATTGCCGGTGCCTTTGAACTCCTCGTAGATGAGGTCGTCCATACGGCTGCCGGTATCGACAAGGCAGGTGGCGATGATTGTCAGGCTTCCACCCTCTTCCGTGTTGCGGGCGGCGCCGAAGAAGTGCTTTGCCGGATGGAGGGCGGCCGGGTCGATACCGCCGGACAGGGTACGGCCGCTGGAGGGCATCGCCAGGTTATATGAGCGGGTGAGGCGGGTAATGCCATCGAGTAGGACGAAGACGTCCTTACCGCTTTCCACGAGGCGCTTGGCTTTGTCCAGCGCCAGTTCGGCGACACGGGTATGGTCTTCAACCGGCTCGTCAAAGGTGGCGCTTATCACCTCTCCCCTGACCGAGCGCTTCATATCGGTAACCTCTTCAGGTCTTTCCCCGATGAGGCAGACCATCAGGTGGATATCGGTATAGTTGGTCATAGCGGCATTGGCTATGGACTTGAGCAGAAACGTTTTGCCGGCTTTGGGTGGTGAGACAATCAGTCCCCGTTGTCCCCGCCCGATAGGAGCGATAATGTTAATCAGGCGGGCGGAAAGGTCGTTAGCCGGGGTCTCCAGGTTAATCAGTTTGTCGGGGAAGGTGGGTACAAGGGCTCCGAAGTGGGGGCGACCTTTTGCCAGCTCGGGATTTATATCGTTGACCGCTTCTATCCGGAGCAGGCTGAAGTATTTCTCACCCGCCCGGGCCGGCCTGCCCTGTCCGGCAACCGTATCACCGTTACGGAGGCCGAAACGCCGGATTTGAGACTGGGAGACATAGATATCCGTCGAGCTTGGCAGCAGGGAGTTATTCCTGAGGAAACCGTAGCCGTCACTCATAATCTCCAGGGTGCCGCTGCAGAAGGTGTTGCCTTCCTGCTCGGTGTGCGCCTGTAGCAGGCGCATAATGAGTTCCTGTTTTTTGAGGCTGACGTAGTTGGAGAGTCCCATCTCCTTGGCTACTTCAACCAGCTCATCTTTTGTCCTGTTTTCGAGTTGACTGATGTCCATTTTTGAATCTCACTCTCTAAGAATTTTTATAGGTTAGCCGGTCTGCGTGTCCGGTTATATTATTGCTTTGAGACCTGCTGCCAGTCGGAGAGAAAGCGGCTGATGCCGATATCGGTCAGCGGGTGCTTTATCATCTGCATAAGCACATTGTAGGGAATGGTGGCGATGTGCGCTCCCGCTTTGGCGGCAGCGATACAGTGCATCGGGTGGCGGATACTGGCGGCAATCACCTCGGTATGTAGCTGGGGGTAGTTCCTATAAATATCGACAATATCTTTCACCACCTGCATACCGTCCTGTCCGATGTCATCCAGCCTGCCGACGAAAGGACTGATGTAGGCGGCGCCGGCCAGCGCTCCGAGCAGGGCTTGATTCGCCGAGAAGCACAGGGTAAGGTTCACCTTGATATTTTCCTTTGCCAGGGCTGAAGTTACCTCCAGACCTTCGGCAGTGGACGGAATCTTGATTACGACATTTGGCGCCCAGCCGGACATTTCACGTGCCTGCTCAATCATCGGCTCGACACCTTCGACTACCACCTCGGTTGAAATCGGTCCGGGGATAATGGAGCAGATTTCCTTTATGGTGCCTTCGTAGTCGGTTGTCCCCGCCTGATATATCAGCGTGGGGTTGGTGGTAACTCCGGTTATCACTCCCATCCTGGCGGCTTGCCTTATCTGGTCAATATTGGCTGTGTCTAGGAAAATACGCATCTTGTCCCTCGTCTTTAATCAGTTGGAAGGGGTAACGATGTCTGGGCTCCTTCTCTTAATATGTCTTTGGCAGCGCCGATGAAGTCGCGGAACAGGGGGTGGGGGCGGTTGGGCCGGGAGCCGAATTCGGGATGGAACTGGCAGCTAACCATCCACGGGTGGTCAGCTATCTCACATATCTCTACGAGCTCGCTGTTAGGGGATAGACCGCTGTAAATCAGTCCCGCCTCTTTCAGCCGTTCACGGTATTCATTATTAAACTCGTAGCGGTGCCGGTGGCGTTCCTGAATCAGGCCGTTTCCGTAGGCTCTACCGGCACGGCTGTCTTTCAGCAGTTTGCAGGGGTAATTGCCCAGGCGCATTGTGCCGCCCTTGTTCTCTATGCCTCCCTGCTCGGGGAGAAGGTCAATTACCGGGTAGGGAGTGGAAGACTCAAACTCGGTGGAGTTCGGCTCGGGCGTGTTCAGCGCATAGCGGGCAAATTCAATTACCATAACCTGCATTCCCAGGCAGAGTCCCAGATAGGGGATTTTATTCTCCCGGGCATAGGTGGCTGCCTTTATCATACCTTCTATACCCCTGATGCCGAAGCCGCCGGGAACTACGATACCCTGGGCTTCCCGCAGCGCCGGTTCGCTGCCGTTTGTTTCCAGAGACTCGGATGGGACCCAGGTGAGATTGACTTCACGGTTATGGTACAGGGCGGCGTGGCGCAGCGCTTCACGGACCGAGTAGTAGGCATCATTTAATTCTACGTATTTGCCGACGAGAGCGATATTAACCGGCTCATGGGGCTCTTTTAGCGAATCGACCAGTCTCTGCCACTGGCTCAGGTCGCACTGACTTGTCTTTAACTCAAGCTTGTCTGTAACCAGCATTCCCAGTCCTGCTTCCTCAAGGGCCAGCGGCACCTCATAAATGTAGGGTATTGTCGGTAACGGGATAACCGCCTGCCGGTCTACATCGCAGAACAGGGATATCTTGTCCCTTAGCTCTTCCGGGATAGGATGGTCGCTGCGGCAAATTATAATATCCGGCTGAATACCGATTCGGCGCAGCTCATTGACGCTGTGCTGCGTCGGCTTCGTCTTCAACTCCCCGGTGGTGGCAAGGTAGGGGAGAAGGGTAACGTGGATGTAGAGTACGTTCTCCCGCCCGACGTCATTTCTCATTTGCCTGATGGCTTCGAGGAAGGGCTGCCCTTCGATATCGCCTACGGTGCCGCCTACTTCTATAATCACTACTTCCGCTCCGGACTGCTCGGCCAGGTTTAAAAAGCGCTGCTTTATCTCACCGGTCAGGTGGGGTACAATTTGTATGGTCCCGCCCAGAAAATCACCCCGCCTTTCCTTGGCGATGATGGTACTGTAAATCTGGCCTGAAGTAACGTTCGACTGACTGGTGGTATTAATATCGACGAAGCGCTCGTAGTTGCCCAAATCGAGGTCGGTCTCGGCGCCGTCCTCGGTGACGAAAACCTCGCCGTGCTGGTAAGGTGACATTGTGCCGGGGTCGACATTAAGGTACGGGTCGAGCTTCTGCAAGGATACGGTGGTATCACGGCACTTCAAAATGGTACCTATGGAAGCGACAGCTATCCCCTTACCTACTGAACTAACTACACCGCCGGTAACAAAGATATACTTTGACATACAGGGAATACCACGCCAGGATTCAAGGGTGTATGAAAGACAACATTCCGTTGGATTTTGAGAAAGAAAAGAAGTGAAGTAGTAGTTTCTATTTATTATAGTTAATCAGTATCAACTTGTCAAGTATTTCTATCTGTGGTTCAGTTTGCATTTGGTTGGTTTTTACCTCACCCCTGACCCCTTGTATGTATAAATGGTGATAATATAGGTATCAC
>CAZOUZ010000063.1:0-9852 GCA_964583115.1 uncultured Dehalococcoidales bacterium | reverse complement strand
CCATGAAAGTGTCGAGCTGGTCAAGCATACGGTTTTCATCAAGGTCGGTCCGGTTGCCGGGGTGAGAAGTCTCGTAGTGCATAACCGGTATGCCAAGCCCGTCCAGCCATACGGCGGTCTCCCTCTCACCATAGACACAGCCGACCCCGGAACGGTGCAAAGGGAGAACTGCACCATCGCACTTGAATGCTTTAGCCATATTCATCAGGGCAGCAATGTATTTTTCATGTATCGGTCCGTGTCCTACGAACTCGCTACCGCCTCCCCCCAGAGCTCCTCCTCCTGCCATCATTTGAGCACGAATAAGGTCCTCCCGGGTTTCAAGCGGCAGTCCTAACTCGATAGGAGTTTCAGAACGGCCCCAGGTCCCGTCCGGCATCTCTGTCAGCCAGTCCAGCCCTCCACCGATGTGATGGCTATACGGTGAGCCGATGCAGACAGCACCATACTCCTCCATATAGCGGTAGCACCTGAGGAAAAACCACGGCGGCGGCTCATTCTCAACCCAGCGGTACCTCTCGGTAGCCACGGCGGCGATGTTATTCTCCGTCCTCCACTTCATCTCGTCCCTCAGCATCGCCCAGAACTGCTCCGTCTCTTCCTGCTGGCTCCTTACCAGTCCGCCGAGAGTGAAGAAGGAGTAGAGCGATTTCTGGTCTACGGGAGCCGGAATGTGCTGCTGATATAGGAGGGTATCGCCGGCCATCGCCTGAATACGCATCGAGCTCTTGGCAGTCTCGATATAATTCTCATCATCGAACTCTTTCCCGGTCGTCTTCTCCAGCCACTCTATCAGGTCAAGCTGCTGGGCTGCCAGATATTCTATTCTTGCCTCGTCTCTTTCTTTGTCCGGCTCGCCGTAGTAGGCAATCCAGTCCGAGAAGAAATGCGGTATGCCGAGATATTCGGCGACCTCCTGCCCGTGCTTGGCATGCATATCGCAGCCGTTAAAACCGCACATGGCGAAGTCCCGTGCATGAAACTCTTTACCCATCAGGCCGCGATTACCGAACATCGAGCCGAAGTAATTCAGCATATAGCCGCACAGGTCGCGCCCGTAGCCCTTCGCCTCCGCAACCGCCCGGCACTGGCGGGCAAACTCATTGCCCTCGGCTGCCATGCTGGCGCCGTAGGGCTGACAGAAGACGACATGGCAATTGCCGATACCGGCAACAGTGGTGGAGTCATACCCCTCGACGAGCCACATCCCCTGTTCCTTGGCGCCTGCCTCGTCCTGGTAGAACTTCGCCCTCAACTCTTTTGCCTTCGCCCAGGTGTCAAAAGGCTTCGTTTCCCATCTCTTTTCAACTTTTTGCACAAGCATCCCGACCTCCTTTAAAGAGGAATCATTAACATTATATCCCGAATCGCAGCCCTATTCCACCAGTTTCCTGAGTCTCCATGAAGGTGTCAAGCTGGTCAAGCATACGGTTTTCATCAAGGTCGGTCCGGTTACCCGGGTGAGACGTCTCGTAGTGCAGAAACGGTATCCCGAGCTCACGCATCTCGACGGCAGTCTCCCTGACACCGAAGACGCAGCCGACACCGGCGCGGTGCAGGGTAAGTATGGAGCACGTTGTCTTGCCGGCGGTACCGGCTTTCCACTCTTTGGCATACTTGCGGGGGTTTTCCAGAAGCTTTCGGAACCTTTCCATATTCCTTATTCCTTCTGTCATACAGGTCAGTTCAATACCAGCTTATGACGAATATCCCGGAGAAGACACTTATCTGAGAACCCCTATTACTGAAAACGGCTCCAAAAGTACCCGAGAAACGCAAATGAAAATGGAGCCTGTATTAAACACCCTGCCTTCGCCAATTATAGCGTCGGCTAAAACTAATATCAAATACACAAAATACACTTGCAAACTGAAATATTTAAGTGTATAATAGCCACAGGTTTGGTACAGGTTGTCAATACTCAGTCTAATTTTACAAAACCTCATACGTATTGGATGGCCGAAACTCTAACCAATATATAAGAGAGGAGGTCATCCAGTGAGTTTTGAGGACAAGCAGCTCCAGTGTTCCGATTGTGGGCGAGAGTTCACCTTCACGGCTGGAGAGCAAGAATTCTATGCTTCACGTGGCTTCCAGAACGAGCCGAAGCGCTGCCCCGAGTGCCGCCGAGCAAGGAAGTCACAACGCTATGGCGAAGACGGATACGGTTACAGAGCCCCCCGGCAGATGTACCCCGTTATATGTGCCCAGTGCGGCCAGGAAACCGAAGTACCCTTCGAGCCCCGTGAGGACAGACCGGTTTATTGCAGTGATTGCTACAATAAAATCAAGCTAAACCGATAACCTGACCCTGAACCGCGATTCAAACAGGCTGGGTATTTCCAGCCTGTTTGTTTTTTTTCTGGAATTTTTGTAACATAGAAATTAGAGGTGATATGAATTATGGAAACGACCAGAATCGGTATTTTAACTGGAGGCGGCGATTGTGCCGGCTTGAATCCCGCCATCAAATGGGTGGTAAAGACAGCCCTTAACAGCAGGCTGGAGAAAGAAAGGGGAATCAAATACGAGGTCATTGGCATTCATGACGGCTGGGAAGGACTTGTCCTGCCTTTATCTGAAAATTATGAAGATGCCCAGTGTATTCTTTCCCTGAATGAAGACACCGTTAGAACCTGGGATAGATTCGGCGGTACAAACTTAGGTTCATCACGAACAAACCCATACGACGAAAAGAATGACCGCTCTCAACTGGTAATCGACAATATAGAGCGGCTTGGCCTGGACGCCGTAGTAGCCATCGGCGGCGACGATACTCTGGGCGTTGCCAACAAATTGTCTTTAGCCGGGGTTAAAACCGTTGGAATTCCGAAAACGATTGATAAAGACCTCGCCGGGACCGACTACACACTTGGTTTCGAAACGGCACTGAACTTAATTACCGAAGAGACTGACCGGCTGAGGACCTTCGCCGGCTCCCACAAGCGGACATTCGTCATAGAAACAATGGGGAGGCATGCCGGCTGGCTGGCATTGGAAGGAGGAGAAGCTGCCGGCGCTTTTATAATCCTGATTCCGGAATATGATTTCTCTATTGAAAGAGTCAATGAGCTGCTTTCAGAAGGGGTAAAGCAGGGTAACAGGTATAACATCATTGTGGTATCCGAGGGTGCCAAACCGGCCGGAGGAAAACTTATTACCAGGGAGGGAGAACCTGACGCTTTCGGGCATGTATATCTGGGCGGTATAGGCGAGTATCTAGCCAAAGAAATCGAGCGTGGAACCGGGCTGGGGACGAGAAGTCTGGCACTGAGCTATCTACAGCGCGGCGGTGCCCCCTGTGCCTACGACCGGAGAATGGGGAGATACTTCGGTATTGCCGCTGTTGATTTGCTGGTCAGAGGAGAATACGGCAGGATGGTAAGCTATAAAAACGGTAAGATTACTTCCGTCCCGCTCGAAGATGTGGCAGGTAAAATCAGCGTGGTAGATGTCGAGAGACAATATGACACCGAGAGGTATAACGGCAGACGTACAATAATAATGGATTAACCGGAGCCGGGAATAAATACAGTAAAAAAACGTAAATCAGGAGAGAGACATGATTTCAAGTAACACAATTGACGATATAATAGAAAAAGCCATTTTCAGCGGTGACCCTGAAGTGAGAAAAAGCAACCGGAAACAAATCCGGCAGATGGCTTCGGCATCCGGTATTTATCTGGCCAGCATTCAGGGGTTGTACGAGGCTGCCGCAAAGGGCGCTTACAGCAACAAGACAGTACCGGCTATAAACGTGCGCGGGCTTGCTTATCTTATGGCAAGGGCTATCTTCAAATCGGCTTTAAAACTTAAAGTCGGCGCCCTTATCTTTGAGCTTGCCCGTACCGAGATGGTCTACACCAGCCAACCCGCCGATGAGTACGTAACTTCAGTACTGGCGGCTGCCATCAAGGAAGGCTTTACCGGTCCGGTTTTTATCCAGGGCGACCACTTTCAGTTGAACATGAAGAAGTTTACCGCCGGCCCGGCAGCCGAGGTGAAGTCAGTCGAAGATTCAACGAGAGAAGCCATCGCTGCCGGATTTCTGAACATAGATATTGACTCGTCAACCCTGGTCGATTTATCGAAGCCGACCATCGACGCCCAGCAGGAGGACAATTATGTGGTGGCGGCGGATATGACAAAATTCATCCGCAATCTGGAGCCCGAAGGGGTAACCGTATCGGTAGGCGGCGAGATTGGCGAAGTGGGCAAGTCAAACACCACCGTAGAGGAACTCAGAACCTATATGGACGGATACCGTAAGCGGCTGGGACCGGATACCAAAGGTATTTCAAAAATAAGCGTCCAGACCGGGACCACGCATGGCGGTGTCGTCTTACCGGACGGGGCAATCGCCGACGTAAAGCTTGACTTTAACACCATCGAAGAGCTCGGCAAAGTGGCGAAAGAGGAATACGGCGTCGGGGGAATCGTACAGCACGGCGCTTCTACCCTGCCCAATGAAATGTTCGAGCTGTTCCCCAAGTCCGGGACACTGGAGGTACACCTGGCGACGGGTTTCCAGAATATGGTCTATGACAGCCCGTATTTCCCTAAAGAGCTGCTGGATAAGATGTATAAATATATTTCAGAAAAGTTCGCCGATGAGAAAAAAGCGGAAGATACCCGGGAGCAGTTCCTGTATAAGACCAGGAAGAAAGCGTGGGGCGGCTTCAAGAGCGAGACCTGGCATCTTCCGGAAGAAAATCTACAGGAGCTATCAAATCTGCTGGAAAAGCAATTCACTTTCCTCTTCGAAAAACTGAATGTTACCGATACCGTAGACCTAGTAAACAAGTACTGCGGTAAAACAGGATAATAAAAGCCGCCCGGGCAGCGAACAGCCAGCGGACAATAAACGATAAAAATCAGGGTGCGAGAAGCACCCTGATTTTGCTATTATCCTAACTCGGCAGCAGGTGCTTCCGGACCAGGTCTACCACCTGCCCGGGATATCTGGCGATATCCACTCCAACCTCGGCCAGAGCGGCTATCTTGCTGTGGGGCGTACCTTTGCCGTCACCCTGGATGATGGCACCGGCATGGCCCATACGCTTCTCCTGCGGGGCATTGAGCCCGGCAATATAGGCAACTACCGGCTTGGTTACCCACCGGTCGATAAACTCGGCAGCCTTCTCCTCCTGAACGCCCCCCACCTCACCGACAATCACTATCAGGTCTGTCTCCGGGTCTTTCTCGAAGAGTCCTATAAGCTCAGGCATACCCGTGAATACCACGGGGTCAGCCCCCATACCGATCACGGTGCTCTGCCCGAAGCCGCCGGTCGACAGGTTTATACCTACCTCATAGGAAAGGGTGCCGCTCCTGGAGATAACTCCGATGCGTCCCGGGGTAAACATATTTGCCGGTAATATTCCCATTTTTGCCTCGCCAACGGTTATGATGCCGGGACTTGTCGGGCCGATAATCCTCACGTTCCGGACTTTGGCGTATTCCCGGATTTCCATAACATCGTGGACGGGTATATGCTCGGTAACAACAACGATAAGCCTGATACCGGCATCTATAGTGCTGAAAGCGGCTTCTTTTACCGCCGGAGGAGGCACGAAGAATACGGACGCCTCGGCGCCCTGCTCGGCTACAGCTTCGGCAACGGCGCCGTACACGGGAATACCCTTCACTACCTCACCACCCTTACCGGGGGTTACACCGGCAACGATGTTTGTGCCGTAGTCCAGCATCCACTGGGTCTGGGCTCGCCCGGCCCGGCCGGTAATGCCCTGGACAATGACCTTCGTTTCCCTGTCCAGTAAAATGCTCAACTTTTCCCCTCCAGCAAGCGGGCAAGCTCTTCCACTCCCTTTTCCGTGGAGACATCGGTGGTCACACGGACTCCCTGCTGCCTGAAAATTTCCCAGGTCTCTTCCTGCCGGTTTCCAAGGGCCTTAGCCACGACAGGTATTTTAACATCGTGTTCCTGCAAATAGCGGACAACTCCTCTGGCGCCCTCGTCAATAGGATTTATTCCGCCATAAACATTGATGAATAACGCTCTCACTCCCTCTTTCTGAAGAACCAGGTCCATCACCTTGTAGAGAAGGTCGGCAGTAATGGCTCCCCCTGTTTCCAGAAAGTTCGCCGGACGCATTCTCCTGCCGATAATATCCATAGTAGCCATTCCCAGTCCGGCGCCGCTGGAAATAATCGCTATATCTCCGTCAAGCTCAAGGTAGCTCACTCCTATTTCACGTCCCTTGCGTTCCAGGGAATTATTTATCCGCCCCTCCTGGCTTAGATGGAGGTCGGTATGGCGGTAGACGCTGGAATCGTCGATTTCCACCTTAGAGTCAAGGGCAAGGTAATCTCCCTTCTTCGTCCGGACCAGAGGATTAATTTCAGCAATCAGGGCATCATAATTGCGGAAAACCCGGTAAAGAGCAGTCAGCACAGCGGACACTTCTATCAGGTTTTTACCGGATAAACGGGCATCCCGGCACATCCGTCTTGCCTGTGAAAGCTCCAGCCCCCTGGAGATTGAGACAGGTCTGGAGACGACCACCTCTGAACGTTCCTGAGCAATCCGGTTAATAGAGACTCCTCCTTCAGCGCTGAGGATAGCCAACGGACAACCACGATAGTCATCCACGGTGATTCCCAGATAGAACTCCCGCGCCACCTCGACGCTTTCCGACACCATAATCCGGTTTACCGGCAAGCCTCTGATTTGCGAACCGAGTATGCGGCTGGCATCCCCCTCAACATCATCCAGGGAGTAAGCCGTCTTAACTCCTCCGGCAAGGTAGCGCCCTCCGGCAAGCACCTGGGCTTTCAATACCACCGGCAGTCCTATATCCTTTGCCTTCTCCATCGCCTCTTTCGGGCTTTCGGCAAGCGCGTAATCGGGAACGGGTATACCCTCCCGGCGGAACAGCTCCATCCCTTCGAATTCGTATAGTCTCATAACTTCATAGATTACACCACTGAGCCTGACTGAGTCAAATTTCACGCCGGGAGATTATTATAGAACCCCATCCCCCCGATATTATCTATTCCCGCCCACCGCCCTTAATGAAGTTTAAGAGGGGCTTCGCCCCTCTTCTAAAACTGCTTCCCTCCCGATTGCATCGGGAGGGATTAAGGGTGAGGGGTTACAACTTTGAAGTCAGAAACAGGTACTCTCTTTGCCAAGCAGCCTTAAAAAGTGTTAAACTGAATTTGAGGGTTCAGCACTTACCTCAATCTAAACTTACCAAGGAGATTGTAAAATACAATGGCATTGAAAACACCCGAGCAGTATTACGAATCACTGAAAGACCTGCACCCGACAGCCTACATCCTGGGCGAAAAGGTCGAAAACGTCCATGAGCACCCGCTAATCAAGCACATGACGGCTTCAGTGGCCAAAACCTTCGAGATGGAAAACGATGAGGAAGGAAAAAAGTACCTGGTAACCAAATCAGACCTCACTGACGAGGAGGCAAGCCGCTTTCTCAAGTTTTACAGGAGCCCGGAAGACCTGCTGGCGAAGGTTAGAATGCTAAAGTTCCTCTCCCACAACATCGGCGGCTGCTATATGCGCTGCACGGGTATGGACGCTATCAACTCGGTCGGCATAGAAGCCTATAACTGTGACCAGAAGTACGGAACCAATTACTGGGATAGACTTGTCGACTTCGTCAAGTTTATGCAGAAGAATGATTACGTTCTCTTCAGCGGGGTAACCGATGTCAAGGGAGACAGGTCAAAACGACCGTCACAGCAGACAGACCCGGATATGTACCTCCGCGTGGTGGACAGGAATAAAGACGGCATCGTGGTCAGAGGCGCCAAAATACACCAGACGGGTTCCCTCTGCGCTCACTGGGGAATAATAGTACCGACCAGAGAAATGCGGGAAGCAGACAAAGACTACGCCGTATGTTTTGCTTACCCGATGGACAGCGAGAATGCTATCTATGTCTATGGCAGGGGAACACTCGAGTCCAGAGCGATAGAAGGGTGCGACCTCGGAAATGTCGAATTCAGCAAGTATGCCCCGATGATTATCTTCAAAGACCTTTTCGTCCCCTGGGATAAGGTCTTCCTCTGCGGCGAATACGAATACGCCGGGGATATGGTCAGGAACTTCGGTAACTACCACCGCCACTCGCACGGCGGCTGCAAGTGCGGCGTCGGCGATGTCCTTATCGGGGCTGCCGCTACCGCCGCCGACTACAACGGCTTGCCGAACGTATCGCACATAAATAACAAACTTGCCGAGATGCTCAAGGTTACCGAGGCAATATACGGCTGCTCAATAGCGGCATCCGTGGAGGCTACTGAAACTCCCTCGGGCATCTACAATGTCGACCCGGTATTAGCAAATACATCCAAGCTCTATGAAGGCAAGGAACTCGCCGAAGTAATCCGGTTGATGATTGAGATTGCCGGCGGTATGGTGGCCGACGTCCCGTCAGAGAAAGATTTTTCCAACCCGGATATCGGCCCGCTGCTGCAAAAATACCTCAAGGGTGTTGACGGCGTGTCCACGGAAGACAGGATACGCATCTTCAGGCTGATTGAGAAACTTGCTTTTGAAAGCAGAGACATCGTCTCCAACATTCACGGCGCCGGGTCGCCCGAGACGCACCGGATGGCGATACTGCGGAACGCCAACATCGAGGCAAAGAAAAAGCTGGCTAAGAAGCTTGCCGGTATAAAAGAAGAATAGACCAGGGCACTATCAACGGCAGCCCAATTAAAGCGGCCAATAAAAAGGGGGGATTTGTAAAATCCTCCCTTCTCTTTCGGTTAAACGCCTGTTACCTCTGAGGATACCATGCCATCACACCGGGCCTGTCGATACAGGACTCTGCCATAGCACGGAGGGCATCCTCATGGGTCTTGAGGAAAGGCGGGGAAGGACACCTTTAAGACGGGCGTCTTACGGAGCTTCCCCGATATGCCTCTATTCTTATTCTAATTACCGCTGCTATAAAGCCTCGGTAGCACCGATTATCGCTGCCCCTACCGCTCCTACTATCTCCGGGTCACCGGCTACTTCTATCTTTCCCCCCATCCGCCTCTTCAACGCCGCTACCACTCCTTCACTCTTCGCCAATCCACCCATCAGCACTACATTGTCCTTGTCGATGTTGGTCAGGTTTGCCGTCGCCGCTATCTTGTTGGCTATGGCGTCCAGTACCGCCCAGGCTATGTCTTCCTTCGCCACGTTGTCGTGTATCATCGTCACTATGTCCAGACTGGCATAGTTGCCGCACTCTCCATTAACACTCACCCCGCCTTTGCTCTTCGCCGCCAGCCCGCTCATCTCCTCCACCGTAACCCCCAACATCCTCGCCATCGCCTCGGCAAACACCCCGAGCCCGGCTCCACACTGCTGATTTAACGTGTAGTTGGCTACCTTCCCGTTCTCATCATACTTTACTACCCGTATCTGCTCGGCTCCAATGTCTATCAGCGTCCTCGACTTCGGCGCTACCTTTAACGCCCCCTTTACGTCCGCCACCGGCTCGACTACATTATTCGTCGCAAACTCTACGTCCATCTTGCCCGCCCCGGTGGCTATCACCTGCCCTACGTCAGACGCCGAAAGCTTCGCCTGCTTTAACGCTTTGTCCCATACCTCCGCCGCCGCTTTCCCCCGCTCAAACCCATTCGTCGGACCTATGCTGCTGCCTACTACCTCATCGTCTTTCAATATTACCGCTTTTATTGTCTTTACCCCTACGTCTACTCCAGCAGTTACCATCTCGGCCTCCTTTTTATTTGCGTCTTTGTTTTCCCTTTAATTCCTCTAACTACGTCCCTATTCCTCCAGCTTCCTTAATCCCTGCGTCTCCATGAAGGTGTCAAGCTGGTCAAGGAGACGGTTTTCATCGATAT
>CAZOUZ010000062.1:0-9867 GCA_964583115.1 uncultured Dehalococcoidales bacterium | reverse complement strand
TCGACCCCGGTGACGAGCCGGGTGTAATTAACCAGAGGATTAAGGAACTGGGTTTCAAGATAAAACACATTGTCCTGACCCACGGTCACCCCGACCACATCGGCGGTTTAAAGGGAGTAAAGGACGCCACCGGAGGCGAGATACTTATCCATGAAAATGAAGCCGGGCTGCTCGATGTTCGAAATCATCCCGGCGGCCGTATGGGATTCGGCGTTTCTCCGGATAGCGTGGCTCCGGCCGACCGCCTGCTCAAGGGCGGCGAGAGCCTGGATATCGGCGACCTGCACTTTACTGTTCTCCACACTCCAGGCCATTCGCCGGGCGGTATCTGCCTGGTTGGGGAGGGCGTAGTCTTCAGCGGCGATACCCTGTTCAACTTCGGCATCGGGAGGTACGATTTTCCGGGCAGCAGCGGGCGGCAGCTTATGGACAGTATTTATACCAAGCTAATGGTGCTGCCGGATAACACCGTTGTTTATCCCGGGCACGGACCCCGCACCACTATCGGAACCGAGCGCGCAGGAAACCCATTCCTGCGTGGCTGAACCTTTCTTGAAACGAACTCCCGGATGAATTGAGAGGAAAGCATGAAGACCAGAGCTGTTGCCAAAAAAGACGTCGAGGTAAAGAAACTTATGTGCTGGGCATCCCCGGGGTGTCATGACCGGTGTGCGATTCTGGCGGATGTCAGGGACGGGCAGATTGTAAGGCTCAGGGGTAACCGGCAGATTGTGAACGGTGAGCGCCTGTTCCAGAGTTGCCCGGACAGGCTGCCGCACCTTGCCGAGTGGCTGCATCATCCCGACCAGCTAATGCACCCGCTGAAAAGGGTCGGCAAAAGGGGAGAGAACAAGTGGGAGAGGGTCTCGTGGGACCAGGCTTTAGATGAAATAGCAGAGAAGTTAAAGCAGATAAAGGCAGAATACGGAGCCGAGAGCCTGGCTCTTACCGAGGGGACTCTTAGAAGCGATATTTATGCGATACGGACCCGTTTTCTGAACCTGTTCGGTAACCCGGGAAACATCGGCTGCGCCGGTACTGTCTGCGCCTGTAACAAGCAGGCAATGAGGAGAGCTTTGCTGGGGACCACCACTCTGGAAGACAACTTTAGCGTTGCCAGGTGTATCGTCTTCTGCGGCTGGAAAATTATGGAGTCCCGGCGAAAGAAATGGCTGGATATTAAAGAGCGGATGCGGAACGGGGAAGATATCAAGTTTATTGTAATCGACCCCAGACAGACGGAACTCGCTCAGCAGGCGGATATATGGCTTCAAATCAGGCCGGGTACCGATACCGCCCTGTTCATGTCCTGGATGAATGTCATTATAGAAGAAAACCTTTATGACAAAGACTTCGTTGACAGGTGGACTTTCGGCTTTGAGCAGTTGAGGCAGCGGGCTGCGGAATATACGCCGGAGAAAGTTGCGGAGATAACCTGGATACCGGCGGAGAAGATAAGAGAATCGGCGAGAATGTACGCAACGAACAAGCCCGGCTCTTTCGGCGGCTGGTTCGGTGTAGCGCCTGATGAGATAGGGTTGAATTCGATACGGGTTGAACAGTCAAAGACATGCCTGCGTGCTATAACGGGAAACCTGGGAGTGGACGGCGGCGAGACACCATTGGGACCGGGGCCGGTAATAAACGGGAAAATGGGCATCCGGGACTCGATGTTGCAGCTTAAAGAAAAGTGCCCTCCTGAGCAGAGCATAAAAGAAATAGGCGCTGACAGGTTCAGGCTTATGGCCTGGCCCGCCGCCTACGAGATAACGAACAAACCGTACCGGGAGCGGTACGGCATACCCCTGTGTATGAGCGGACACGATTTTCTCAGCCACCAACCCTCGATATGGCGGGCTATACTCACTGAAAAACCTTATCCGGTAAAGGCGATGATTACCTGGGGGTCCAATCCGCTCTTAAACGCAGCCAACACAAAGCTGGTCTATCAGGCATTGAAGAGTCCGAATCTTGACCTTCATATCGTCCTGGAACATTTTATGACTCCGACCGCCCTGCTGGCGGACTACGTCCTGCCGACGGCAAGCAAGCTTGAGAAGCCGATGTGCAGCACGGCGGAAGATTTCTCCGCATCGTTCCAGTGCGGGGAGAGGGCTATCGAACCTCTGGGAGAGCGCAGGTCTGATTTCGATTTCTTCCGCGGGCTTGCTGTTAAGCTGGGTTTCGGCGAATATTTCCCCTGGGAGACCGAGGAGGAATTGGCCGATTTCAGGTTGAAGCCGCTGGGGATGGACCTTAAGGAAGCCGCCACCGAAAAATGTATAGTAGCCAGTGATGAACCCTGGACCTATGAGACGATAAATCCGAATACGGGAGAGCCGACCGGCTTCGCCACGCCTTCGGGAAAGGCAGAGCTGTACTCGAAGGTTCTCGAGGAGCTCGGCTATGACCCCCTGCCCTTCTATGAGGAGCCTCCGGAGAGTCCTGTCAGGACACCGGACGTCGCCAAAGACTATCCCCTGATACTGACCACGGGAGGCAGGTACAGGCCCCTGTTCCATTCAGAAATGCGCCAGTTAGGCATCGGGATGCGCGAGCAACATCCGGAGCCGTTAATGGATATTCACCCCGATACGGCACGGGAACTGGGTATTGCCGATGGCGATTGGGCTTATATTGAGACCCGAAGGGGTGTGATAAAACAAAAGGCGAACCTTACCTCTACAATCCATCCTCAGGTTGTAAACGTGGAAAGTCACTGGTGGTTCCCCGAGCAGCCCGCACAGGAACCGTGGCTGCACGGGATGTGGGAATCGAATGCAAATGTCCTCACCCTGGATGACCCCGATTCCTGCGACCCGCTCACCGGCGGGTGGGCTTTGAGGGCGCTGTTGTGTAAGGTCTACAGGGTACAATCTCCGCAAGATAAATAGGAATAGTCCGGGCAGATTTTCATATCCACCCGGACTATAACTTGCAGAATAACTTCCCTTATTAGAGAAGACCGCCGAAGCCGACCATCACCGGTGCTATGACCAGGGCTATTATCGACATCAGTTTTATCATTATGTTAAGCGACGGTCCTGAGGTATCCTTCATCGGGTCGCCGACGGTATCGCCGATGACCGCTGCCTTGTGAGCGTCCGACCCCTTGCCGCCGTAAGCCCCTGTCTCTATCCATTTCTTGGCGTTGTCCCAGGAGCCGCCGGCATTGGCGAAGGTTACCGCCAGTATGAAACCGCAGGCAATAGCGCCGACAAGGAATCCCGCCAGGGCGACCGGCCCCAGTACGATGCCGACAACCACCGGGGATATTATCGTTATCAGTCCGGGGGCCAGCATCTGCTTTATGGCGGCGGTGGTACAGATAGCCACCGACCTGCTGTAGTCGGGCTTGGCCGTACCCTCCATCAGTCCCTTTATCTCGCGGAACTGGCGGCGGACCTCGTTAATGATGGCGAAGCTGGTCTTGCCGACGGCGTTCAGCGTCATAGCGCAGAAAACAGCCGGTATCATGGCGCCGAGGAAAACGCCGGCAATAACGTGCGGGTCGAGAATACTGATATCGCCGATGCTGATTTGCGCTGCCTGGGTGTAGGAGAGCAGCAGCGCCAAGGCGGTAAGGCCGGCGGCGCCGATGGCAAAACCCTTGCCGGTAGCGGCAGTGGTGTTGCCCAGCGAATCGAGGGCGTCGGTGCGCTCCCTGACCTCTTCAGGCATATCGGACATCTCGACGATGCCCCCGGCGTTGTCAGCTACCGGCCCGTAGGCATCGGTAGCATCCTGTATGCCCAGGGTTGCCAGCATACCGATTCCGGCGATTGCCACGCCGTAAATATCGGCAAAATGATGAGCAACTACAATGGCGATTACCACCAGCACAATTGGCGGTATGGTGCTCATCAGGCCGTTGGCGAAGCCGGTGGTTATCAAGGTTGCCCCGCCGGTCTGTGACGATTCGGCGATTTTCAAAACCGGTTTGTAGGCGTAGGATGTGAAGTAGTTGGTGCTTTCACCGATGATAACACCGGCGACCAGCCCAACGAGAATAGCCCAGAATATTCCGATGTCGGCTTTAAGCCAGAGCACTGCCAGCAGTGAAAAGATGGCAGTGAGAATAGACGATGAGAAAGTGCCCCGGCGGAGGGCATTTAGCAGGGCGCCCATCTCGGCTTTTTCTCCGACCCTCACCAGGAATATGCCGATTATCGAGGCGATAATTCCGCCGGCGGCGACAAGCATCGGCAAAAACCAGGCGGCGGCTTCATTTGGGACTAAAGCAGCACCGAGGTGATTTTTAGCGGCTATGGCGGCTATTACTCCCAGCGTCATCGTGGCGATAATCGAATCGACGTAGGACTCGAACAGGTCGGCGCCCATACCGGCGGTATCACCAACGTTGTCACCGACAAAATCAGCGATAACGGCGGCGTTTCTGGGGTCGTCCTCAGGAATCCCCTGCTCCACCTTACCCACGATATCGGCTCCGGTATCGGCCGCTTTTGTATATATTCCACCGCCGACCCTGGCGAAGATGGCTACCGAGGAAGCGCCGAAGCCGTAACCGGGGATGATAGCCAGGAAAGCGGGGTGGTTATGGAAGATGAAATAGAGGATGCTCAGGCCGAGAATGCCGATGCCGACAACGCACATTCCCATCACGGCTCCGCTGCGGAATGAGACCCTTAATCCCTGATTCAGGCTCGTGGCAGCGGCGGCAGCAGTCCTCTTGTTTGACCTGACGGCTATGCTCATTCCGACATAGCCTGCCAGACCGGAGCAGATAGCGCCGAAGATAAAAGCCAGGGCTACCCAGATGCCGAGGTTGGGCACTACCCCCAGAATAACAGCCACTACTACCACGAATATGGACAGTACGCTGTATTCTCTACCCAGAAAGGCAAGGGCACCCTCTTTGATGGCATCTGATATCTCCCTTACCTTTTCCGAGCCCTGGTCCTGCTTCAGGACATAGGAAGCCATAAAGACGGCTACTATCAGAGCCAGGACACCGCATACCGTCGCGATTACTATTGGAAGCATTTACTCTAACTCCTTTCTTAATAAAAGTTTATGACTTTTCGGGCTATTCCAGATTTTTCTCCAGTTTTTCTATCCTTTGTCCCAGGTCTTGCTGGGTGATAACCAATGTCAGGTCACTTCTCGTCCTTTCGAGGACTCCGCGGAGCATATCGGTGGTACGGCGCAGTCCGCCGGTTATTGCATCCGGGAAGTCCACTGTAACTAAAACACTGTATATATCATCCATTGCCGTCAGCAGTTCTTCGCCCTGAGATAGGTCTCCTTTTCTCATACTATCCAGGAGATAGCGCCTCAGTTCGCTGGCAGCTTCCGCCATTCCGTTCAGATAGGCGGCGGAATCGACACCCAGCTCTTCCGGGGTCGGTAGCGGTTTTCCGGTTACCAGAGTAAGAGTGATATTACCTTCGGTAAACTCCTTCTGGGCATCTCTTAAGAAGCCGGCGTTTCTAAGCTCAAAGCTGTTGGATAGAGCCTCTTCGGCTTCGCTGAGGAGCTTACGGGCTGATTCAAGCAATCCTTCAGCCTTTTCAAATTCATGGCGGTGCACGGCACGGATAGCCTCGCTTGAGTAACGAATTGCTTCACGGCAGCGGGGCAGCATCTTTTCCCTGGCTGCGTCTTTGACTGTGAGGTTCTGCCTGATTTGTTCGGAAATAGAGTCCAGATTGTCTGTCGGTCCACTCATTTTTTTACCTCGAATTTTTCTGCTATTTGGCGGGACGCTTCTTCCGGCGACTCCGCTCCCAGCACGGCGCTGATTACTGCCACCGAGTCGGCACCGGCGGCTATGACCTCGGGCGCGTTGTCTCTGGTGATGCTGCCGATAGCCACCACCGGCAGTGTTACCGCTTCTCTGACCTGGCGCAGGGTCTCCAGCCCGACGACCTTTGCCGGCGTGGTGGTTGATGTTTTCGATGATGTCGGATAGATTGCGCCAACGGCGATATAGTCGGCTCCCCCGGCTTCCGCATTAACCGCCTGCTCAGCGGAAGTTGTCGAGCAGCCGATAATCTTGCCCGGCGGCAGCAGTTTACGGGCTGTTCCGACGGGCAGGTCGTCCTGCCCCAGGTGAATGCCGTCGGCATCGGCAGCCATAGCTATATCGAGATAATCGTTGACGATAAAGAGCACGTTGTTTTCTGTGCATAGATTCTGTAGCTGCTGTGCCACCGGCAGGATTTCCCTCTTACTCTGGAGCTTGTCGCGCAGTTGAACCGTTTTGGCGCCGCCTTTGATTACCTGTCCGGCTACTTCAACGTGGTTACGCCCTTTCAGCATCTCGGTGTCTATAATAACATAGAGTCCGGAGATATGCATCAGTTTATCCCTGCCCAGCAGCTTTGACAGTAGTTCCTGCTCTATCGTGTAGAGATTGAAGCGCGCCTGCTTGAATTTCTCCGAGTCCAGCTTGACGGCGGCGTCCGGAATCTTGGCAAGCTCTTCCAGCGTTCTCAGCGATTCCTGCGCTCTCCTGGCATTAGCCACCAGCACCAGGGGCAGCTCTTTCTCCTTTTCTTCTCCGGGCACTTCCATGTCAATACCGATATCACTTTCCGCTTTCCGGGACTGAAGAAGCTGCCGGTTGAATGACGGGTCGCCTCTTATAAGGTCGTGCCGCAGGGTCTTCAACTGCTGGGTTAGTGGAGAATCGTCAAGGACAAGGCGGGCTATTTCTTCGAGAAGGCGAAGCCCTTCGCCAATCCTGTTGAAATTGGCATCAATAATGCGCAGTATCCGGTGCGAAGCAGATTGTGGCGAAGTCATGCCTGTAATCCCCCTGGTTTTACGGAGGTATTCTCAGACCGGCGTAAGCCCTTTCCCTGGCGCCTAATTTTAGCACAGCCTGTCCTGCGGGTAAAGCATGAGGGCAATAGATATTCAAAGCTCTTTAATCTTCGCCCACGGCGTTTTCGATAAGCTCGATTCGTGTGGTTTTGCCTTCCGGGGTCAGCTCTATGGCTACCACGTCGATACGCCATTGCTCTGGAAGGTCGCTATGTGTCTGCCGGTAGTGAAAAGCGGTATTCCGCAGCCTTTCTCTTTTCGTCGGCGTTATCGATTCTTCGGGTGTGCCGAACTCCAGACTCGTTTTGCTTCTTACCTCGATGAAAACGAGAAAGTCTTTATGTTTGGCTATGATATCGATTTCACCCCGGGGGCAGCGGTAGTTTGTGTCCAGGACTTTATAGCCACGCTTTTTCAGGAAGTCCCCTGCCAGCTTCTCACCGAGGATACCGGTGTTCCTTCGTTTCATTTCTTATTACCTTTTATAGAACCCCATCCCCCCGTTTATATCTATTCCCGCCCACCACCCTTAATGAAATTTAAGAGGGGCGAAGCCCCTCTTAAACACCCCGTTATAACTAAATATTGAAGCCCTGAATCATGCTCCTGACCGGCTTAAAAGACCGGCGGTGAATTGGCGAAGGTCCCAGCCGGGAAAGGCAGTCGAGGTGCTCCCTGGTGCCGTAGCCTTTATGGCGGGCAAGCCCGTAATCGGGATAAGTCCTGTCCAGTTCTATCATCAGGAGGTCTCTGGTAACCTTGGCGATTATCGAGGCGCAGGCAATACAGAAACACCGGCTGTCACCGCCGGTTATTCCCTTCTGGGGGAGCCTGACCTCGGGGAGGCGCATATAGTCTATCAGCAGCGCTTCGGCCGGGGGCGATAGCTGCTCTATCGCCAGTCTCATTGCCAGCCGTGTTGCCCTTACTACGCCCCGGGTATCCACTATTTCACGTTCGGCTGAGCCGATTCCTATGGCAATGGCTGTTTCGTGGATATGGTGAAAGAGGAGTTCCCGTCTTGCCGGACTGAGCTGCTTGCTATCTCTTACCTGGCTTAACCAGGGAGTATCCATATCGGCGGGAAGAATCACGGCGGCGGCGACTACCGGACCGGCAAGGGCGCCCCGCCCGACTTCGTCAATGCCGGCGATATACCGGTAGCCCTCTGATTCGAGCAGTCTTTCTTCGGCAAAAGAAGGCGTCCGGGGACTACCTGTCCGCCCTCTTTTGCTTGTCTGACTTCCCCTGCTCACGCTTGTCTTCAACTTCAATGCTAATCTCGCTGAGGGGTAATTCCTGCGTTGCCTGGCTCTCCAGTTCAACCATTACGGTCTCTTTCAGGGGATTACTGCCGATTACCGTGGCTATACTCCCGTCGGGCGTTAATACCCGCTGACCGTTCTTCGGCAGTTTTCCCTTCATTGCGTGGTATTGCTCGTTTTCGTAGACGAGGCAGCACATCAGCCGTCCGCAAACACCCGATATCTTCATCGGGTTGAGGGGAAGCCCCTGGTCCTTTGCCATTCTCATCGAGACCGGGGCAAACTCGCTGAGGAAACTTCCGCAGCACAGGGGACGTCCGCACCGTCCGCAGCCGCCTATCAGCTTGGCTTCGTCCCTGGGTCCCGTCTGCCGCATCTCTACCCGCACCTTCAGGCGGCCGGCTAACTCCCGGACAAGCTCCCGGAAATCGACTCTCTCGGCGGCGCTGAAGCGGAGGGTGAGGCGGCTGCCGTCGAGATTGTATTCGGCGGACAGCAGCTTCATCGACAGCTCCAGTTTATCAATCAGCTTGCCACATTCAACCAGGGCTTCTTTTCCCTTGTCTTCGAGTTCTTTAGCGCGCTCGACATCTTCTTCTTCCGCCTTGCGCACCACCGACTTGAGCGGTTGGTTCACCTCGCTGGCTAATACCTGCTTGGGGGCAATTGCCACCTGTCCCAGTTCCAGCCCGCGGGTTGTTTCGACCACCACCCAGTCGTTCGCCTCCAGGTCGATATCCTGGGGGTCGAAATAGTAGACTTTACCGGCCCTTCTGAATCTCACTCCAATAATATTATCAGACATAATTTACCTCGGGTCAGGCAGCGGATTTTGCTTCGCTACGTTTTTCCGCTTCCGGTATGTCGAGCATAAGCACTTCCAGCGCCAGCCGCGGATTGGCGTTCTGCCGGAGCTGTTCGCCGGCTGCCTGAATATTCTTTATAAAATTCCTTATCTGGGACAGACTGTAGCTTCCCGCCATGCCGGAAAGCGAGTCCAGTCTGTCGATGTTCGTAATGTCGTCAATTGAGCCTGCTTTAATCAGCATCAGGTCGCGCCATAAGTCCAGCCACAGGTTAAGCCTCTCATAGACCAGTTCCCGGTTCTGAGCGAACTGTGTAGCCAGTTGAGCGGCATAAGCGAAACGTTCCCCGAAATCAGCTTTTATAATATCCACTAACCCGTCCAGCCACTCGGTCCGCTGCTGAAACAGGCTGCCGTCAAGGGCGGCCGATACCGCCCAGCCCGGGCAGCCGTGAGAAAGCCTGGCAAGGAGCTTTGCCCTTTCCGGCTCAACTCCCCGGTCTTTGATAAGGACGGCTTCTATCTCTCCTGCCGGCGTTGGAGGTAGCTTCGCAACCTGGCAGCGGGAAACGACCGTCTCCGGGAGAAGCTGCTCATTTGTCGTCAGCAATATGAAGACCACCTTTTCTTCAGGTTCTTCCAGGGTTTTCAGCAGGCGGTTAGCGGCTCCAATAGATAAAAGCTCGGCGCCGTCGATTATAAATACCTTGTAGCTGCCTTCGAAGGGCGGCAGGCTGGCGGCGTGCTGGGCTGCCTCTACTTGTTTAACGCTGATTTCCATCTGCTGTCTGGATTCACCTGAATTTTCGTTATGGCTCAAATCTAAGGTTATGACATCGGCGTGCTTGCCAGAGTCTATTTTCTGGCAGGAATCACACTGGCTACAGGGAGGCTCGGACTCTTTGCAGTTCAACGCCTGGGCAAGGTTCAGCGCCAGGGTCATCTTGCCGGCGTGAGCCGGTCCGACGAAAAGGTAGGCGTGGGACAGGGAGCCTGTTTCCAGACCGC
>CAZOUZ010000061.1:0-9868 GCA_964583115.1 uncultured Dehalococcoidales bacterium | reverse complement strand
TACAAGGGCGTGATAGCTTCCAACGGCGAGAAGGCGATTAGTGAATGAGATAAAGGTTGACCCGGAACACACTTCGGGTGTTATCGAGCGCAATATCTTCGGCGGGTTTGCCGAGCACCTCGGGCGGTGTATCTACGGCGGTATCTACGAGCCGGACTCGCCTTTTGCCGACGAGCAGGGGCTGCGCACCGATGTAATGACGGCCCTCCGCCGCCTGCACCTGCCGGTTATACGCTATCCGGGCGGCAATTTCGCATCAGGCTACCGGTGGACGGACGGAGTAGGTCCCTTGGCGGAACGCCCGGCGCGCACCGACCTTGCCTGGCAGGCTGTGGATACCAACCACTTCGGCACCAACGAGTTTATCGGCTTCTGCCGGAAGTTAGATTCAGAGCCTTACCTGGTGGTCAATTGCGGCGATGGCGATATGAGAGAAGCCCGTGACTGGGTGGAGTACTGCAATGGCACTCAGGACTCCACTCCGGTGAAGCTGCGCCGCAAACACGGTTTTGAAGAGCCGCACGGGGTGAAATACTGGGGTATCGGCAACGAGGTGGACGGCCCCTGGCAAATCGGTTACAAGACGCCCCAGGAATACGCCCGCGCTTTTACCGAGTTCGGCAAGGTGATGAAATGGGTCGACCCGGATATAAAGCTGATTGCTTCAGCGGTATCGCTCTGGGAAGGCGATGTCGTCGAGCGCGCGAGATTGCTAATCGAGCAGGCCGGCGAGCTTATAGACTACATGG
Organism: uncultured Dehalococcoidales bacterium; assembly: GCA_964583115.1. Taxonomy (GTDB): domain Bacteria; phylum Chloroflexota; class Dehalococcoidia; order Dehalococcoidales; family UBA2162; genus CAYVOV01. The sequence goes on along the minus strand of CAZOUZ010000061.1, from coordinate 9,119 downwards.
CGCTGCACTGGTACGTGGGTAATCCGGAAAATGACTTTGCCGCCTATATGGCACTGTCCGAGCTTTTCGAGGAGCGTATGAGCGACTACGAAGGCCTGCTCCGGGCTTTGTGCCTGGAGAAAAAAATCAGGCAGCCTGTTCCCATTGCCGTGGATGAATGGAATGTCTGGTACCGCACGCACCCGAAATACGGCGGAATACCGAGCCAGAACAAGCTGGAAGAAATCTATAACCTGGAAGATGCGCTGGTGGTGGCGATGCACTTCAATGCTTTTATCCGCCATTCCGACTCGGTGAAAATGGCGAATATCGCCCAGATTGTTAACGTGATTGCGCCCGTTTTCACCAGCCGGGACGGCCTGGTGCTACAGACAATATTCTATCCCTTCGAGCTTTACGGTCGCACCTGCGGGCAACTGGCGCTGGACGTCCGGTGGGAGGGAGACACGTTTGATGGCGGGGAATACAGCGGAGTCCGCACCCTGGATGTTTCGGCAACGCTGGACGAAGCGCGGAAACAACTGGTCGTGTACGCGGTCAACCGGAGCCTGACCGAGACCCTAGAAACAACAGTCCGGCTAACCGAAGGCCGTTTTGCGGGAAGCGTCCGGGTATTCACGGTCAACGGCCCGGATATTAAAGCCGGGAATACCTTCGATACACCGGACAAGGTGGGAACATCGGAAAACAGCCTTGCCGCCGAAGGGCAATCCCTGACTTGCGCCTTCGAGCCCCACTCGGTAACAGCCCTGGTATGCGCCATTTCCTGAAGGAGACCTCATTTCGGGTCTTTCCTACCGGAGAGTACCTATGTACTGACTGGTGAGCTGTCTTTTCCTGACCCGGGGGTCGGTATAATCGGGCAGGAGCATCGGGGCGACCCTATCGGTAACTATCCCGGCGTCCTCCAGCTCTTTGTGATAGGCGATGACGTGGTCGAGACTCGGTTTGCCCTTTTTCGGGTTTTTCCCGGCATAGACGGCGGCATTTTTCCCGGCGATTCTGCCGAAAACAAGCACGTCCAGCAGGGAATTACCCATCAGGCGGTTCTCGCCGTGAACACCGCCGGATACCTCGCCGGCGACGAAAAGACCGGGGACGTTTGTTTCGCAGCCGGAGTCTATTTTCAGTCCGCCGTTCTGATAGTGCAGTGTAGGGTAGACGAGCATCGGCTCTTTTGAGATATCTATATCGTACCTCTTATAGATGATGTACTTGCCGGGGAACTCCTTTTTCACCGTTCCTTCGCCGGACAGAATATCAATCATCGGCGAGTCCAGCCAGATACCGAGTTTGCCGGTGGGGGTCGGCACTCCCAGGCTGTTTACCAGACACTCCCTGATGCAGGCTGCCGACTCCACATCCCGAGGCTCCCGCTCGTTGATGAACTGCCTGCCCTCTTTGTTCACCAGGTTAGCCCCGGCACCCCTGAATTTCTCCGTTATGAGAAGTCCCTCCGCCTGCTCCGGGTAAACGACGCCGGTGGGGTGGTACTGGATGGTGTGGAGGAAGCAGATTTCCACTCCCGCCCGGTAGCCCAGGACAACGCCATCGGCGGTAGCCCCGTAGTGATTGGTGGTCATAAAACCCTGGGTATGGAGGCGTCCGCAGCCGCCGGTAGCCAGTATCGTCGATTTAGCCCTGACGGTGAAATACTCCTCGGTCTCAAGGTTGTATAGAAGGGCTCCGGCGCAGTTTCCGTGCTCGTCCAGTATTAACTCCACCGCCGGGGAAAACTCGATGACCGAGATATTCTCCCTGTTGCGCGCCTCGTCCCTGATGGTGCGCATAATCTCCGTCCCGGTGATATCGCCGCAGGAGTGCATCCTCTTGCGACTGGTGCCGCCGCCGTGAATTGACTGAAGCCTGCCGTCGGGGTATTTGGAGAACATTACCCCCAGTCTCTCCAACCACTGAATAACATCGGGAGCCTGAGTGACCAGGGTATATACCAGGTCGGGAACACACTCGAAGTGTCCCCCTCCCATCACATCCAGGTAATGGTAGCAGGGCGAGTCTTTCTCCGTCTTGGTGGCTGCCTGGATGCCGCCTTCAGCCATCATCGTGTTGGCGTCGCCGTGGCGGAGCTTGGTGGCGATAACGACTTTAGCCCCCTGTTCCACGGCAAGGAGGGCAGCCGCCGTTCCGGCGCCGCCGCCGCCGATTATCAGGACGTCGGTCTCGATATCCACCGAGGAGAGGTCGACCGTGCCCGGCTCGACCCGGCTCCTGGCTTCCAGTAAATCGGCGAACTCATGGGGTATCCGGTAACCCTTGTTCGGTCCCACCGCCAGCGCCCTCCGTCCTTCCTCGCGGTAGTCGGGATGATACCTGAGCATATCCTGGCGCTCCGCCAGCGACATCATCGGGAACTCCTCACCCTGCTTCTTCCTCTCCAGTCGCTCCGGTCTGGTCTTTTCAACTGCTTTTATCAGCTCTTTCAGTTCCGGTGGATACGGCATCTATGTCTCCTTAGAGGTATTTGGTATCAGCAGGCACCCAGTCCTCGCCGGCCATCACCGGCTCTATTCCCCTCTGCTGGTATACCTGCCTCAGTTCTTCGTCACCCATTTCCATCAGGTCACGCAGGCATTTTTCGTACCTGCCTTCCCCGACTGCTTTCACCGCCTCGCCCAGGTGCCCCGCGCGGGGAGCAATCTTGCTCCCGTAGATTCGCCTCGCCAGCTGGGCGATGTGGTACTGGGGAATCTCACCCATACACCGGCTGGTACAGAGGCTGCACTGGATACAGTTGAAGGACATTTCAGCCGCTTTGGCGATGTTTCCCTGCTTCAAAGCGGATATCATATCCATTACTTCAATGTCCATCGGGCAGGCTTTGGTGCAGCTATTACAGGCGACGCAGCGAAATATCTCCGGGTATAGCTTGAATATCTCATCAGGCTCGGGTTTTAGCGAGGAGAAATCATAGACAGCCCGGTTGGCAGGGTAGAAAGGTATCTGGGTCAGGTACATATCGGGTTCAATCACCGTCTGGCAGGCAAGCCCGGTATATAGCTTGTAGTCTCCCGCCCGGCGGTAAACGGTAGCGCAGGCACCACAGATACCGCCACGGCAGCCGCAGCCACGGATGAACCTGAAGCCGGCATACTCCATTGCTTTCATTATCGTCAGGGCTTCCGGCACCTCGTACCTTTTGCCCATAACGAATATCGGTATCATTTTGACGGCTGTTTCTTCAGTCTCGCTCATCTGGCTCCTTTCCTTTAGTCGCGGTGTCAGCCGGTAACGGCGTCTATCATCTCAAAGAACTGGCGCGGAGTCCAGTTTTTGTGCTGTATGGCTTTTGCCGGGCAGGTGACGGCGCAGGCGCCGCACCCCTCGCAGAGGACTTCATTGACCTCAGCCACCATTTTGCTGTTTATCTCAATGGCGTGGTAGGTACAGACGGAGGCACACTGCCCGCAGCCGGTGCATACCTCCTCGTCCACCCAGGCGGTGGTCGGCTCATGGAGCAGTTCCCGCCGGGAGAACAGAGATAAAACTTTGCTCGCCGCTCCGCTTGCCGAGGCTATCGTGTCCGGAATATCCCTGGGCCACTGGGCGGTACCGGCAAGGTAAATGCCCGAGGTGAGACTTTCTATCGGCCGGAGCTTGACGTGGGCTTCGCTAAGGAAACCGTATTCATCGGAGATAATGTTGAGTTTCCTTGCCAGCTCTTTAGCCCCGGAGGACGGCACCATTGCCGTTGCCAGCACCACCAGGTCAGCCGCCACCTCGATACTCTTACCGGAAAGGGTGTCCACTCCCCAGACCCTGATTTTGTCTCCGTCCCTGAATACCCTGGAGACGTCGCCCCGCAGGTAAAGCACTCCGCCGTCCTCGACAACGCCCTGGACGAACTCCTCGTAGCCCATAGCATCGGAGCTGATATCTGTATAAAATATGTAGGCCTGTCCATCGGGGACGGCTTTTCTGTAGAGAGAAGCCTGCTTGGCGACGTACATACAGCAGACGCGGGAGCAGTAGGAAACACCGTGCTCGGGGTCGCGGGAGCCAACGCACTGAATGAATACTAGCTCCTTGGGAATCCTGCCATCGGAGGGTCGCCTGATTTCGCCATCCCCGGCTTCCGCATCAGCCAGGACTCTTTCAAACCGGAGACCGTCAACGATATCGGGGTCGTCCGGGTAGTCGCCTGCCCTCTCCCTTGACAGCAGGTCGTATCCGGTGGCGGCGATGATTGCCCCCACTTCTTCTTCGAAAAAGGAATCTTTATTTTTTATTTTTGCGGTGAAATTTCCCACGTAACCGGAGACCTCCTCCACTTCGGAGCGGGTATAAAGGATGACGTTCGGGTGTGAAGCGGCCTCTTCGAGCTTCGGCGCCAGCAGGGAAACAGGTCTCTCCAGGGTGGGGAATGTCCTTGAAAGCAGGTTGACGTGACCGCCGATGCCGGCTTCTTTTTCCACCAGGACGACCTGGTAACCGCCGTCGGCGATATCCAGGGCAGCCTGTACCCCGGCAATTCCCGCCCCGATAACCAGAGCCCTCTTTGTCAGGGGGACGACTATAGGGACAAGTTTCATATTGAGGCGCAGTTTTTCAATAGCGGCCCTGGTGATGGCTATCGCCTTTTCGGTAGCAGCTTCTTTCAGGTGGGTATGCGGCCAGCTACACTGCTCCCTGATATTGGCAATCTCGCAGCAGTAGGGGTTCAGTCCCTGTGACTCCGCCAGGTTGCGGAACGTCTTTTCGTGCAGGGAAGGAGAGCAGTTGGCATTGACAACTCCGCTGAGGGACTTCTCCGCAATCGCTTTTCTCATCAGTTCCTGCCCCGGCTCCGAGCACATATAGATATAATCTTCGGCGTGGACGACACCGGGGTGGCTGCTTATCTCCTGAACCACCCTTTTTACGTCCACCGACCCGGCGATGTTGGAGCCGCAGTGGCAGACGAAAACGCCGATTCTTTCCAGTCCTCTGCCCATCTTAACCTGCTGCCGCCTCCTCTACCGCCAGATTATCATGGGAAAAGAGGGACAGGACTTTACCCGCCGCCCCGCTCGCCTGGGCAGAGGAATCGGGGATATCCTTCGGTCCCTGCGCCGTGCCCGCCAGGTAGATTCCCTTTATGGCTGTCTCCAGAGGCCGGAACTTGGGGTGTGCCCCGGTGAAGAAGCCGTGTTCGTCGGTGAGGATGCCCAGTTTAGCCGCCAGCTCCCCGGCTTCATCGCCCGGTATCATCGCCATACCGAGGACTACCATATCAGCCCGGATTTCGACGGTCTTACCGGCGATGGTGTCCACTCCCAGCACCGAGAGTTTATCTCCGTCCCGGTATATTTTCGATACCTTTCCCCTGAGGTACACGGCTCCCTCTTTAATAGCCCGCTGGACGAACTCCTCATAGCCCTTGCCGGTGCTGCGGATATCTATATAGAAAACGTAAGCCTGCCCGTCGGGAACGGCATGTTTATAGAGCATTGCCTGCTTCGCCAGGTACATACAGCAGACGCGGGAGCAGTAAGGGACGCCGTGCTCGGGGTCGCGTGAGCCGGCACAGGAGACGAATACGACCTCTTTCGGCACTTTGCCGTTAGAAGCTATCACCGTTCCGTCGGTGGGGCCTGAAGGGCAGAGCAGCCGCTCGAACTGGATACCGTTAACGACATCGGGGTCTGCGGCATACTCGCCGATTTCCGCAACCGGCATAAGCTCGAAGCCGGTGGCGACGATGATAGCGCCGAATTTTTCAGTTATGACCTGCGGCTGCTGCTGCCAGTCGATTGCGCCTGTCGGGCAGAGTTCTTCGCAGATGCGGCACCGCGGCGGTCTTTTGCCTTCTCTATTTTCATCGATAAATTGCTGGTAGCGGATGTAGCGGCAGTGCTCGGTATCGATTACCGGCTTACCCGGCACCGCCTGGGCGAAAGGTATATAAATGGCGGTGCGCTCCGCCATTCCGTCATCGAACTCGGAAGCCACTTTCTCCGGGCATTTCTGCCAGCAGGTGCCGCAGCCGGTGCACTTTGAATGGTCTACCATCCTTGCCTTCTGAAGAATCTCGACCTCGAAATCGCCGGCTGCCCCCCTGACGCTCTGGACTTCGGCGTAAGTGAACAGGGTGATATTGGGGTGCTGGTCAGCCTCTACCATCTTCGGGGTCATTATGCACTGAGGGCAGTCGAGGGTGGGAAAGACCTCGGAATACTGGAGCATGTGACCGCCGATGGTCGGCGTCTTTTCGACAAGGACAACCTCGTAGCCGCCGTCGGCAATATCCAGGGCAGCCTGGATTCCGGCAATCCCGCCGCCTATCACCAGCGCCCGCCTGATAACCTCAGTCATTTACAAAATCCTTTTTCATTTGCTGATTGCCCTGGGAAGCAGTCCTTTGCTCTCGAACAGTTCCAGCGGCTCACCGTAATTCAGGTCGAACCGGCACACCTCCGGGTCAAGCCCGAGAGCAATAGCCAGCACCTGGGTGAAGAATAATACCGGCATACCCTTGAACTCCGGGTACTTCTGTTTCAGTCGAGCCTGCTGCTGCCCCAGGTTGAAACCGCACAGCGGGCAACTGAGGACGATAGCCTCCGCTCCCTGTCTCTGCGCCATATCCAGGATAGCGTAAGCCCGCCCGGCGACGGCATCCGGGTTGCTTATAGCCTGAAACGAGCCGCAGCACTCGGTGGCAAAGGGAAAGTCTACCGCCGCAGCTCCGGTGGTCTCGATAAGGTCTTCAAGGACAGTCGGCCTTTCCACATCGTCTATAGCCGCTTCCTGCGGGCGGAGCAGTGTGCAGCCGTAATAAGGGGCGAGCTTCAGGCCGTTCAGAGGTCTTTTTATTTTTTCGGCGACGGCTTTCCATCCCAAATCGTCCCTCAAGACGGACAGCAGATGTACTGTCTCGACGCTGCCGTCGTAGTCTATCTCCTCGGTCATAAAGCTGTTGAGGGTATTTCTTTTTTCGGCGCTGTTTTTTACCAGAAGGTTAGCCCTTTTCAGGGTGTTGTAGCAGAAGGAGCACAGCGTAACCACCCGGTCTTCTCCCTGCTCTTTTACTCGTATCAGGGTGCGGACGGGCGCTATATGGTGCACCAGGTCGTCCTCAGCCAGGGAGTAAACGGTGCCGCAGCAGTTCCAGCGGGGAAGCTCGACCAGGTTGACGCCGAGGGCTGCCATCGAGGCGATGGCGGAATCCTCGAAGTTTCTGGCTTTTGTCTTCAGCGTGCAGCCGGGATAATAACTTAAGTCCATACCGCTTTACCCGGTCAGTTTTCTGAAGCCGCTGACGAGGGCAATCTGGGGCATTTCGGCGATAGTCTGAGGGGGAATTTTAGACGGCTCCACAAAATCTTTATTCTTTCTCAAGGTAATCAGCCTCAGTGCCTCCATTACCCTGGAGATATCTACCCCCTTGGGGCAGCGCACCGTGCAGGTGAGGCAGGAAGCGCACAGCCAGATGGTCTTCGAGTTGCTGATGTCTTCCTCAAGTCCGAGCTGCACCAGCCGCATAATCTGGTTGGGCAAAAAGTCCATGGCGAAGGACATCGGGCAGCCGGCGGAGCATTTACCGCACTGGTAGCAGAGATTAAGGTTCTGTCCGCTGAGTTCGGAAACCCTGTGGACGAATTCACCCTGTACCCCTGAAGCTGAAATCCTGACTCTCATTTTTTGCCGCCCGGTGGAATTAACTGAGCAGGTGGAGTGTTATAAAACGATGCTTAGATTTCAGAATAACACAAAAGGTTATCTCTGCCAATTCTTAAAGGTTGATAAAGAATGGCAGGCAGGGTCTATGATTATAAGCACGATAACGCTAGATGCCTTCGAAGAAATTCCGGGGGGCGTCGATGAGGAGGCTGTTTATTATCTCTTCGGAGACTCCCATCTCGCGGAGCTGAGGAAAGACAACGTTCTTTATGTAAAGATAATCGTGCGGGTTCAGCTTCTTTCTTTTCTCCGGCGACCCTATTATCGAGTCTTTTGCCACGTGCCGCGCCAGCGACCAGTCGTGAGAGACGCAGAGGCGGTCTTTATAGCCGGCGTCTATCAATGCTTTAAGCGTTCTGGTGCGGGCAAGCGGGCTGGTCCCCTCCCCCGGATAGCGGTCGAGTCCGAGGTAGCAGCCTTCTTCCAGCATCCAGGTCAGGTATTCGAGGTCGGTTGTATCATTGGAGTGATCCATTTTAACTCTTTTCAGGTTGACGCCTTCTTCTTTGAGGACGGCTATCTGCCGCCTGCCGACCTGACCGGGCGAGTAGGAATGGAGCATAATGGGGACGCCGGTCTCGTGGTGAGCGCGGGCAACGGCGCGCAGGACTGTCTCCTCTTCCGGCAGCACCCCCGCTTTATCGCTGGCACCTTTCAGGATACCGGCCCTGATGCCGGTGCCGGCGATTCCCTCCCGGATTTCGCGGATGAAACCTTTTGCCAGCCGGTCAATAGAAACACCGGTAAGGAAGCGGGTCTTTTCCGTCCACCAGCCGGTGCAGCAAATGATATTGACTCCGCTGCGGCGGGAAGCTTCGGCGAGGACGTTAACGTCTCTACCCAGGTCGAGAGTGGTGGCATCGACAACGGTGTCTATACCGCCGGCTTTCGCCCGTTTCAGTCCGTCGATAATCTTTCTCATATATCCCCTCTCCAGAACCTCGGGGTAATTCTGGGGAATACCTATTGACGAACCCAGGACGTGTTCGTGCATCAGAGTCGTGCCCATTTTTGAGGTATCGAGCGGTCCGAGTACAGAATTTATCATTGTCATAGTATATTCGTCCTTTCTCCCTGTCTTTCGGCGGGGAAAAATAATAGTGCGGCGGGTGTTTCCCGGCTACCAGCTACGCCGTGTCAGCAAAGCTCCGGCTTCTACCGGCAGCACTATACCGGTAATCCACCGCGCCTCGTCGCTGTTAAGAAATACCGCCGCCCAGCCGATATCCCAGCCGGTGCCCTCGGTCTGTAACAGAGTGGACTGCCAGCGCTTCCGCCGTCCTTCTTCGTCCAATCCTTCGGCAACCATCGGCGTATAGACCATACCGGGCACGATGCAGTTAACCCTGACGTGGTCCTTGGCGTGGGACGACGCCATCGCCCGGGTCAGGGCAATAACCCCGCCCTTGGAGGTCGAATAGGCGTCCATATTGCGGGGCCTG